>CAZWGY010000204.1:0-7973 GCA_964633575.1 uncultured Desulfobacteraceae bacterium | reverse complement strand
CGGAAAACCGTATAAATGGCGCCAAAACCGGGGCAACCCCGACGAGGGCAGGCACGGGGGCCTGCCCTATCGAAATCGAAATCGAAATCGGGATCGAAATCGAAATCGAAATCGGAGTCGGTGTGTGTGCCGCCCCTAAATAGGCGAAACGCCCGCGCTCCCGGGGCGAACACATGGGTCCGCCCCCGCGAGCGCCGATAGAGACCTCCGAGGTTTCCAAAACTTTGGAAACCTCGGAGGTCTCTATCTTACGCCCCGCCAAGGTAAAGCCTCGTCACTTCCGGGTCGGCCAGGAGGTCGGCGCCGGTCCCGGTCAGGCGGTTTTCCCCCAGCTCGAGGACGTAGCCCCGATGGGAGACGGACAGCCCTTTCCGGGCGTTTTGCTCCACCAGCAGAAAGGAGATCCCCTCCCGGTTCATTCCGGCGATGGATTCGAAAATGTGGTCCACCACCAGGGGGGCCAGGCCGAGGGACGGTTCGTCCAGGAGCACGAGCCGGGGGGAGACGATCAGAATCCGGCTCAGGGCCAGAAGCTGTCGCTGACCCCCGGAGAGCTCCCGGCAGGGCCGGTCCCGTCGCTCCCCGAGAATCGGAAAGGTCGCCATCGCCCGGTCAACGCCGTCCCGGAGCGTCCGGCGGTCCCGAACCCGGGTCCCGGCCATTTCGAGGTTTTCCGTCACGGTCAGGTTGGGAAAGATGTTCATCCCCTGCGGGATGAAAATGAGACCCCCGTCGGCCTTGCCCCGAATGCTCAGGCGGGTCACATCGGCCCCGTCGTAGCGGACGGAGCCTTCGGTGGGGATGAGCTGTCCGGCCACCGCCCGGAGAACGGTTGATTTCCCGGCGCCGTTGGGGCCGATGATGCAGACGATCTCCCCGCTATCCACCGTCAGGCTGACGTCTTTTAAGACGGGGGTTTCGCCATAGCCGGCGGTGATGCCGTCCACTTCAAGCAACATGGCTCGGCCGTCCCAGGTAGGCTTCGATGACCCGCTCGTCGGACCGGGCCTCGGCCGGGGTTCCTTCGAAAATGAGGGCTCCGGCGTCCATCACCAGGACCCGGTCGCAAAGCTCGGCCACCAGCGGCATGTTGTGCTCGATGAGAAAAATCCGGATACCGTCAGCGGCCAGGCGGCCGATGGCGTCCACGAGCCGGCGGATGAGAGTGGGGTTGATCCCGGCGGTAGGCTCGTCCAACAGGACCAGCCGGGGGTCGGCCATGAGGACCCGGCCCAGCTCCAGGAGCTTGCCCTGGCCGTAGCTGAGCCGCCCGCCCAGGGCATCGGCCAGGTGGTCGAGCTTCAGCAGAGCGAGAATCCGGCCGGCCTTCTCTTTAAGCGCCGCCTCGTCGGCGGCCACCCGCCGGGGGGTCAACAGCACCGAGAGGAGGTTTTCCCCCCGCTGCCGGGGCGCGGCGGCCAGGAGATTTTCGGTCACCGTGAGAAACGGGAGAATCCGGGTGTGCTGAAAGGTCCGGACGAGGCCGGCCCGGCTGATGACGTGGGGCGGGAGCCCGGTGATCCGCCGGTCTCCGATCCGGATCTCCCCCCGGTCGGCCTTATAGAAGCCGGTGATGAGGTGGAAGAGGGTAGTCTTCCCGCTCCCGTTGGGGCCCACCAGCCCGGTGATGCCGACATCCCCCAGATCGAAGGAGACGTGATCCACCGCCATCAGACCGCCGAAGGTCTTGACCACGCCGTCTAAGATCAGCATGGCCGCTCCCGGTATTCGGCTATAATGCCCTGGGGCCGTTTCAGCATCAGGATCACCAGGATCAGGCCGTAAGCGGCGCCCTGGAGCGGGCCGACATAGGGGGCGAGCCGGTCCGGGATGGGCAGAAACCGTATTGCCTCGCCGAAAAAGACGATAACCACCGCTCCGATCACCGGCCCCCAGACCGTCCCCCGCCCCCCCAGGACCACGCACAACAGAACCAGGATGGTTTCGGTGAGGGTAAAGTCAACCGGGCTGATGTAGGTGATGTAGTGGGCCCAGAGGGCTCCGGCCAGCCCGGCCAGGGCCGAGCCGATGATTACCGCTCGAACCTTGAGCCAGAGGACGTTTTTCCCGAAAGCCCGGGCCACGTGCTCATCCTCCCGGACCACTTTCAAGGCCCGGCCGAAGGGCGAGTTGGCGATCCGCTGGAGCAGGAGACAGACCATAAGGGTGATCCCGATGTAGATCGCCAGGATGACCGGCAGCCCGGCGACCCCGGCCGGCATCCAGTCCGGCCGGGGGATGCCCGGCAGGCCCATTGGTCCCTTGGTAAGCCACCGCTCGTTTAAAAAGACCAGCCGGGCCATCTCCCCGAAGGCCAGGGTGGCGATCCCGAAATAGTCTCCGGAAAGCCGGAGAGCCGGGACGGCCAGAAGTCCGCCGGCTGCTCCGGCGGCGACAAGGGCGGAGAGGACGCTGACCGACACCGGCCATCCGGACAGGCTCAAGAGCGCCGAAGTGTACGCCCCGATCCCGAAAAAGGCCACGTGGCCGAAGTTGTAGAGCCCGGTGTAGCCCAGCTCCAGGTTGAGCGACAGGGCGAAGATCGCGTAGATGGCCGAAACGATGACGATGTGGAGCAGGTAGTCCACGGCCTTATCGGACCCCGCCGACGATCCCGAAGATCCCCTGGGGCCGGAAGAGGAGAATGGCGATGATCAGGCCGAAGGAGATGAAATCCTTGTAGCCGGGGGAAAAGAAGGCCACCCCGAGGTTTTCGGCCACGCCGATGAAGAGCCCGCCGAGGAGAGCCCCCCAGACGTTCCCGGCTCCGCCCAGAAGGACCGCCGCGAATGCCTTGATCAGGTTGGTCAGGCCCATCAACGGTTCGAGGTTGGTGTCCATGGCCAGAAGAATTCCGCCGATCCCCGAAAAGAGCGCCGCCAGAGCCCAGACGGTCCGGCTCACCCGGCCCATGTCGATCCCCATGATTTCGGCCAGCTCCAGGTTGTCGGCAGCGGCCCGGAGCCGCTTGCCCAGAAGGGTCCGGGTGAGGAGAACGTAGAGGAAGGTGAGGGAGACCACCGCCGTGATCATGATGGCGATCTGGGTGGGGGTGATGCTGATCCCCCCCGGCAGCCGGTATCCCCGTGCCAGCCCGAGCCCGTAAGTGGTCAGGTCCGATCCCCAGATCAGCCGGATGCCGTTTCGGAGCAGGTAGGACAGGCCGATGGAGGCGATGAGGAGCGTGATCCGGTCCCGGGATCTCAGCGGAGCATAGACGAACCGGTCCTGAGCCAGCCCCAGGGCGACGGTCACGGCCAGCGCCGGGACCGCCGCAACCGCCAGGGGCAGGGAAAAGGGCGGGGCCATGAAAAGGAGCGGGAGGTAGGCTCCCCAGGCGATCAGCTCGCCGTGGGCGAAGTTGATGAACCGGAAAACCCCGTAAACCATGGTCAGGCCCACGGCGAACATCGCGTAGATCGACCCGGCGATGATGCCGTTGGCCGTCAGTTGGAGGTAATAGGCGAGCATGAGGAAGCCGGGTTATTCGTAATCGACGATCTCTCCGTCCTTGACGGTCCACCGGCCGTACTCGGCGCCCACGTCTCCGTTCTGATCAAATGATTTGTCGCCGGTCACCCCGACATAGCCCTGGCTCACCGTCATGAGGGCGTTTCGGATGGCCGGGGCTTCCAGCTTGTCGGCCGTCCGGAGAGCCAGGGCCGTGAGCTTCACCATGTCGTAGTTGTACTCTCCGAAGATCGGGGTTTTCTCGCCGGGATATTTCTTGTCCCAGGCCACCTTGAACGCATTGTATTGTGGGGTGTTCTGGGAAAAGGTGGGATAGGTTCCGATGACGCCCTCGGCGGCGGCCCCGGCCAGCTCCACCAGCTTGGGGGATTTGGATGCCGACCCCATGAGCCACTGGACGGAGAGTCCGGACTCGTAGGCCTGCTTGAGCATGGTGGCCGCTTCCTTGATGTAGGTCAGGTTGACCACCGCCTTTGGCTTGTGCCGGGCGATCCGGAGCAGCTCGCTCCGGTAGTCGGTCTTGCCCTCGTCATGGCCCAGCTCGTCGATGATCGACCCGCCGGCCTGGACGTATTCCCGGAGGAAAACCTCGGCCAGACCCACGCCCCAGTCGTTGTTGACGTAAGTCAGGACCACCTCGTTATACCCCAGGCCCCGGGCCAGCTCGGCCACGCCCTCGCCCTGGAGGGTATCCGAGGGAAAGACCCGGAAGACGAAGCTCCCGCAATTGCTGATGTCCTCGGCGGCGCTCTCCGCTCCGATAAGGACGGTTTCGTTCTGCTGAGCAATGGGGCAGACGGCCAGGAAGTTGGATGAGGCGGCCGGTCCGAAGATCACCGGGAGCTTGTTTACGGTGATCAGCTTCTGGATGGCCGACACCGAGCCCTTGGAGGTGGAGGTGTTGTCCTCGAAGACGATCTCCATGGGCCGGCCGTTGATTCCGCCCTCGGCGTTGACCTCTTCGAGGGCCAGGTACATGGCCTTCTGGAAGCCCTCGCCGTAAACCGCGAGCTTCCCGGTGAGCGGGGTTACCGACCCGACTTTCACCGGCTCCGCGTACCCGATCCCCGCCATGCCCCAGGTCAACACCATGGCCGCCACGACGGCCCCGACGATTCGATTCATAACTCGCTCCTTTGCGGATGGAATTTACAGCCCGTGGCCCGCCGTCGGCCACCCGAACCTGTATAGTACGGGCGGGCCCCGGAGTCAATCCGGGTTTTGGCGCCGGGGTCGAAGGTGAAGGTCAACGCGGCGCGGACGAGAAAACCATGATCATCGTCTGGGCCATTCGTTTCACCCGGCTCATCAAACCCCTCCCTTCGGCCTCCTCCCCTGAAGGCTGTGTCTGTCACACACTTAGCTCCGGGTGGATGGGGGATGCCCATCCCGGTATTGATCAAAGCTTGTGCCATCGCGTCTTATTTATCCGCAGATTGCGCAGATTTTCACAGATTTTTTCTGTTTTAATCTGTGTCCATCCGCGTAATCCGCGGATAGTCCATTACGCATGTTGATTCACCTTGCTTTTCTCCGGTCCTAATCGCGTGTAAAGCACAGCCCCTAAAGGAGAGGGGGTGATATCAATTGGCAAATATGCCTGAAATCATGGCATGATCATTCCCCCCTTCCCTTTAGGGAATCATGCCAAGGCGTGACAGGGGCAGGGCTAGGGGGTTAGGTCTAAACGCCGCGTTGCCGAAATGACGATCAAGCCCGACGAGAAAATCGGTTGCCAAATGAAGCCGATTTCGATAGGGTCCGTATTTGCCGAATTGACAACACTCATGCTCAGGAGGTCTTTATGGAAGACAACCGCGAGGAAATCCGATGCGCCGCCGAGGGCGGCGGGAGGTCGGGGATTACCCGGCGCCGCTTCATTACCACCATGGGCGCCGGGGCAGTGGGCGTGGCCGCGTCGGGCAGCCTGTCGGGAGCGGCCGTCACGCCGGAAAGCGGGGTCGTGACCGCCGGAAGCCGGGTCCCCCTGACCCTCTCCGTCAACGGCCGGCCTCACCGGGTCCTGGTGGAGGCTCGATGGACGCTCCTTTACGTCCTCCGGGAGGTCCTCGGCTTCACCGGGGCCAAGGATGGCTGCGAACGGGGCGAGTGCGGCTCATGCACGGTCCTGATCGACGACGTGCCCCGGTACGCCTGCATGACCCTCGCCCTGGAGGCCGAGGGGACCGAGATTACCACCGTCGAGGGGCTCATGGACGGCGAGGCCCTGGGGTCGGTTCAACAAGCCTTTGCCGACGAGGACGCTTTCCAGTGCGGCTATTGCACGCCGGGTCAGGTGGTCGCCGTCGAGGGGCTCCTCCGGAAACACCCGAGCCCGACCATCCCGGAGATCCGCCGCGGGATTTCCGGCAACCTCTGCCGATGCGGAGCTTACGCCCACATCGTCAAAGCCGCCGACCGGGCCGCGAAAGGTCGGAAAGGGGGTGACGCATGACCGATATCCAGGATGGACTCTATTACCTCGATGACGTCCCCGTTCCCGATATCCCCGAGCCGGGCGAGACCCCGGCTCCCTGGGAAAAGACCCGGATAGTGGGCCAACCGGGACGGCGGGTGGATGCTTATGAGCGGGTCAGCGGGACGGCGGTCTTTCCCTCGGACGTCCGCCTCCCCAACATGCTCTACGGCGCGATCCTCCGATGTCCCCATCCCCACGCGGTGGTGAAATCGATTGACGCCAGCAAGGCCGAGACCATGCCGGGGGTCCACGCGGTCCTCACCAAGGACACCCCGCTCTCGGACATCTCCTGGCAATACGCGCCGGATGTCGCCTACAAGCTCTTCGACCCTTACTGCCGGTTCGAGGGCGAGGCGGTGGCCGCCGTGGCCGCCGAAACCCCTTACGCGGCCGCCGATGCTCTCCGGGCCATCAAGGTCTCCTACGACGTCCGGGATGCCGTCTCAGACGAGCGGGATGCCCGATCCCCGGCCGCCCCCAAGGTCCACGAGGAAGGCAACGTCGTCAAGACCGACAGCTACTCCCGGGGCGATGTCGAGGCCGGGTTTGCCGAAGCCGACGTGGTTCTCGAAACCGATTTTCGAACCGAGTGCCAGATTCACACCCCGCTCGAACGCCACGGCTGCGTGGCCAACTGGGAAGGGGACCGGCTGACCCTCTACGAATCCACCCAGGGGGTTTACGCGATCCAGTCCAAGGTGGCCGAAATCCTGAAGATGCCCCTCTCCCGGGTCCGGGTGGTGGGCCATTACATGGGCGGCGGCTTCGGGAGCAAGCTCCAGGCGAGCAAGTACACCGTCCTGTCGGCCCTTTTGGCCAGGGCCGCCGGCCGTCCGGTGAAGCTCTTCATCAGCCGTGAGGAAACCTACCTCTGCGTGGGCAACCGGCCCCCGGCCAACATGCGGGTCAAGGCCGGGATCAAGCAGGACGGGACCCTCACCGCCATCGAGGCGACCCTCACCGCCACCGGCGGGGCCTACCCGGCCGGCGGGACCTCGCTCCTCGACTGGCTTTTCAAGGACCTCTACAAGTGCCCCAACGTCAAGACCGATGCCACCGACATTTACACCCATGCCGGTCCGGCCCGGCCCTTCCGGGCGCCGGGCCATCCCCAGGCCGCCTGGGCTCTCGAGGGGATGATGGACGCCCTGGCCGCCGCCATCAATATGGACCCGGTGGAGCTTCGATTGAAAAACATCCCCGAGGTAAGCCAGGCTCGGGAGGGGACCCCGTTTACCACTAACGGGCTGGCTGAGTGTCTCCGGAAGGGAGCCGAAGCCTTCGGGTGGGATGAGGCCCGGGCCGCTGCAAAGGCCCGAAGCGAGTCCGACCCGATCCGTCGAGGGATCGGCATGGCCTGCTCAAGCTGGTTCATCGGCGGGGGCTGGCCCCCGGCCACGGTGATCCTCAAGCTCTTTGCCGACGGGAGCGTCAACCTCAACATGGGCGCCTCCGACATCGGAACCGGGACCAAGAGCGTGATGGCTTACGTGGTGGCCGAGGAGCTCGGGATTCGTCCGGAGACGGTCCAGATCGAGCACGCCGACACCGGCACCACCCAGTACGCCTCGCCCTCGGGCGGCTCCAAGACCGTGCCCACCGAGTCCCCGGCCGTCCGGGCCGCCGCCATCGACGTCAAGCGCCAGCTCCTGGAAATGGCGGCCAAGGACCTCGAGGCCGACCCGTCCGACCTCGAGATCGTCGCCGGGGAGGTGGTCTCGGAGACCGATCCCGAAAAATCGATCCGGGTCACCGAAGTCTCGGGTTTGAAGGGGCAGAAGGTGATCGTCGGCGTGGGCAAGCGCGGCCCCAACCCGGCCGACAAGGCGATCATCCCGTTCGGGGCTCAGTTCTGCGAGGTGGCCGTGAACACTCGGACCGGCGAGGTCGAGATTCTCCGGTTCGTGGCGGCTCACGATTCGGGCCGGGTCATGCACCGGAAGGGGTATGAAAGCCAGGTCATCGGCGGCATCGCCATGGGCATCGGGTTCGGAACCACCGAGATCCGGGTCCTCGACCGGGG
>CAZWGY010000203.1:0-8004 GCA_964633575.1 uncultured Desulfobacteraceae bacterium | reverse complement strand
TACGGCTCGGGGATGGTATCGACCGCCGCGAACCGGGGCTCGTGAAGGGGGATGAGGATGTCGGCCCGGTCCCGGACGGATAGCATGATGTCGTAAGCCCGGCACGGATCGACCGGGGTCCCCGGCGGGA
Organism: uncultured Desulfobacteraceae bacterium; assembly: GCA_964633575.1. Taxonomy (GTDB): domain Bacteria; phylum Desulfobacterota; class Desulfobacteria; order Desulfobacterales; family JAABSP01; genus CAYNGG01. The sequence goes on along the minus strand of CAZWGY010000203.1, from coordinate 7,874 downwards.
TCACTTCCATCTCCATGGCCCGGATTTCCTTGGGCGGGTCGAAGTTTTCCATGATCACGCAGAAGCCGGTGATGGCGGCCCGGCCCGCTTCGGTATCCACGAATACGGTCAGGCCGCCTTCGGTATGGGCCGGGGTGTGGAGGACGGAGATGCCGGGGAGCAGGGGGCCGTCGGCTTCGACCGTCTCGATCTGGCCGTTGTCCGCCACGTCCTCGATGAAGTCTTCCAGGTAGCGGAAATCGAGTGGGTGGGGATTGCGAATCCGCTCCAGCTCCCTGGGGTGGACGTAGAACCGGGCGTTTTCGCACTTGTAGTCGTTTTCGCAGTGGTCGTTGTGGAGGTGAGTGTGGATGACCACGTCGATATCCGGCGGCGTCAGCCCCCACCGGGCCAGTCCTTCCTCGAAGGTGTAAATCCGGCCGCCGATGGCCCTTTCCCGGTCCTCGGAGCGGATGGGGCTCATTTCTCCGGTGTCCACCAGAATTTTCCGGTCCCCGCCCTCCAGGTACCAGGCATAGATGGGGATGGTGTAAGGTGTGCCGTAGTCGTGCTGGTAGGTCATCATTCCCTTGTCAAAGACCTTGGTCCCCAGGACGATGGGGTGAATCCGATAGGTGGTCATGCGCGTTCGATCTCCTTTCTCCGCCGGGCCGGGTATCAGCTCTCCGCCGGAGCGGTGTCGGTTTGGGTTGCGGCGGGGGCCGGGGCATCCAGGGCGTCCCGGATCGCCCGGGCCAGGTCTTCTTTGAGCACCGGCTTGAGGACAAATTCCCGGATGCCCATGGCCCGGGCCTTGGTTTCGTCGATCTGATCGCTGAAGCCGGTACAGATGATGATCGGAAGGTCCGGGCGGATCGACAGGAGCCGGCGGGACAGCTCGGCACCCGTCATCCGGGGCATGCTCATGTCGGTGATCACCAGGTCGAATTGGTCCGGATCGGCTCTGAAGGTCTCCAGGGCGTCGCCGCTGCTCATCCGGGCGGTGACCTGGTAACCCATTTTCCGGAGCATCTGGGAGAGCATATCGGTGATCACTTCCTCGTCGTCCACGAAGAGGATGCGTTCGCTGCCGGTAACCACCGGCCGTTCGGGTGGGGCCGGCGTTTCCCGCTCGACATCGGTGAGGAGCGGCAGATCGACGTTAAAGACCGTCCCCTCGCCGGGGGTTGACCGGACCGAAATGTCGCCTCCGCAAGACCGGATGATCCCGTGGACCACCGAGAGGCCGAGCCCGGTTCCCTTGCCCTTCTCCTTGGTGGTGAAATAGGGCTCGAAAATCTTTTCCAGGACCGATTTCTCCATTCCCGGCCCGGTATCCGATACCGTCATCCGGACGTACCGGCCGGGAATCTGGTCCGGTGCCGTCATCTCCTGGTCCGACAGGTCGTGCTCGGCCAGACCCACCTCCAGATTTCCCCCGGTCTCCTGCATGGCGTGATAGGCGTTGGTGATGAGGTTCATGGCGATCTGGTGGATCTGGGTGGGGTCGGCCAGGACCGGGCCGCATTCGTTGTCGATCCGCCGCTGGATGTTAATGGTGGCCGGAAGGGTGGAGCGGATCAGCTTCAGGACTTCCTTGAGGATGAGCTGAATCCGGACCGGCTTGCGTTCCCCCTCGGCCTGCCGGCTGAAGGTAAGAATCTGCTGGACGAGGTCCCGGGCCCGGTTGGCGGCTTTCAAAACCTCCTGGAGATAGCGCCGGGAATTTCCCCCCTCGGGCAGCTCCTCCAGGGTCATTTCGACGAATCCGAGGATGGGAAAGAGGATGTTGTTGAAGTCGTGGGCGATGCCGCCGGCCAGGGCTCCGATGGCCTCGAGCTTCTGGGCCTGACGGATCTGCTCCTCCAGGCGGGCCTTTTCCTCCTGGGCGAGCCGGCGCTCTTGGGCATACCGAACCCGGTCGAGCCGGGCCTGGAGGACGGGGGCCACCCGGGAGGCCAGGGTTTCGAGAAGGCGAATCTCCCCGTCGCCGTAGCCGTCTGTCCGGTTGGCCACCACGAACTGCCCGATGGGCTCGCCGTGATGGGCGATGGGCACGGCCAGAGCGGTCTCCACCGGCGGATGGTCCGCCGGAAAGTTTCTTTCGACGGACCCGGCCGCGGACCGCGCCTGAGCCAGTGACCGCCCGGGAACTCCTGCGGTCCCGTGCCGGGCGAATGCCTCACCGTCGGTGTCCCCGGCGCATGGGGCCGGCGAGGACACGGCCAGGGGGGTGAGGACGCCGTTATCGCTCATGGCGGCGAAGTAGCCCATGGGGCTTTCCAGAGCGTCGAGAACCCCCTCAAGGACCTGGTCGTGGATTCGGTTGTCCGGGGCCGTCAGAAAGATCGTGGCGATCCGGTTCTGGACGGAAAGCTCCCGTTTCGACCGTCTGAGGGCCGCCTCCACTTCCTTTTGGGCGGTGATGTCGATGGAGACCCCCAGGACCGCCGGACCCTCGGTCTCGTCGGTCATGAAGGGGATCTTGATGGTGTTGAGGAGCCGACGTTCGCCCCGGGCATTGATGATGGTCTCCTCGGGAATCACCCGGACGGAGCCGGTCTCCATGACCTTCCGGTCGTCTTTCTCAAAGGCTCCGTGGATTTCCGGGTCGGTGGAAAAGTCGGCGTCGGTTCGCCCGATGAGGGCATCGACGGTAGTGCCGAAAGCATCAGCCACCGCCTGGTTGGCCAGGATAAACCGGCCGCCTTCGTCCTTGGCGAAGATGAAATGGGGAACGAGGTCGATGATCTGCCGAAGCCGGTGCCGGCTCCGCCGGAGAGCCGCCTCGGTGTTTTTGGACTCGGTGACGTCCTGGAGGGTTTCGATGGCCCCCACGATCTCGCCGGCCGCGTCTTTCAGGGGGGCGGCGGTGATGAGGAGCCATTTCCCCGCCTCGCCCAGGTTGGGGTAGAAGGTTTCGGCTTCGCGAGCGCCCGCCACCACCGGGGACTGACGGCAATCGCCGGGGTGCTGGTCCCGGATGCGGGACAGAGGGGTCTCGGTCATCACCAGATCGGCCAGAAGCGGCCGGGGGGTGTCGTGGAAGGCGGACCAGTGCCGGTCGGTGCCGATTAGCTCATGGGCGGGAATTCCGGTGAGGGTTTCGCAGGCGACGTTCCAGTGGATGACGTAATGGTCGGGGTCGATGACGAAGGTCGCCACCGACGAGCCCTGGATGATCAGGGCCAGCCGTTCCTCGCTCCGATGGAGGGCCTCCTGGGCGGCTTTCCGGTCGGTGATGTCGAGCACGGCTCCCTCGATGAAGCCCGCTTCCGGGTAGATCCGGCCGGAGATGCTCAGCCAGCGGGCCTCGCCGTCCCGCCGCTGGATTTGAGCCTCGACGTTGCTCACCTCCCCGTATCGCCGCATCCGGTCGAGAATCCGCCGACGGGCTTGTGGGAAGACATACCGGGAAGTGGTGATGAATTCCGCCAGAAAGGTATCGAGGTCATCGTAGCCGGCGATCCGGGCGCAGAGGAGATTGGCCTCGATGATCCGCCCGTCCTCGATCCGGCTCCGGAAAAGCCCCACCTGAGCGTTGTGGTAGAGGTGCTTGAAGCGTTGCTCGCTATCGGCCAGGGCCGCTTCGGCCCGTTGCCGCTCGGCCAGTTCCTGACGGAAGGACGAGTAGAGCTGAGCGTTGTCGTAGGCGATGGAGGCCAGCTCACCGAACCGGGCCATGAGGTCGGCGGCTTCAGGGCCGAACGGGGTCGGGTTGGCGAACCGGGCCACGCCGATCACCCCGGCCATCCGGCCTTCGGACTTGATGGGCACGGCGATGACGGCGTGGAGGTCGTCGTACTGGGGCACCGTTGACCGGCCCGGCCAGGTGCTGTAATCGTTGACCGACAGGGGCTTGCCGGTCTGCCAGACTTTCCCGGAAAGCCCCTCGCCCGAGGCCAGGCGGAACCCCATGAGCCGGGACCGGTAGGCCCCGGTGCCGAACCGGATCACCAGCTCGTCCGTTTCCGGGTCATGGAGATAGATAAAGGCATCGGAAGCGTCCACCAGGTTGGCGGCGTTCCGGCTGATTTGTTCCAGGAGGTCATCCAACTGGTGACGCCCCATGATTCCCAGAGCCGTCTGGTGGAGGGCGGTAAGGCAGGTTTCCCGGCGCCGGAGTGCCGCCGCGGCCTCCCGCTGGTCGGTAACATCATCGACGATGGCCAGACAAACCGGCGATCCATACCTATCACCGGCCAGGGAGCATCCAAGGACATTGACCCAGCGGATGGCCCCGTCGCCGGTCATCAACCGAAGCGACCGGCCCGGAATTGAGGTTCCGGACCCGCGCTCGGGCAGGGCCGTGCCCGCGTCGTCGGGGTGGGCGAGGTCGGCGAAAGTCCGGCCCACGAGCTGGTCCCGGTCGATCCCCAGGATCTCGGCGAGAAAGTCATTGACCTCCCGGATTCGACCGGTCTCCGGGTCGAGGATGGCCATGCCCAGGGGGCTTGCCTCGAAAAGCCGGCGGAAGCAATGGTCGGTCGGTGGCTCCCGACGCCGGCGGATCTGTTGCCGGAGGGCCGACAGGGCCACCCCCGCCAGGACCCCGCCGATCAGCCAGACGGCCGGCCAAACGCCGTCGCCGCCGGGATCGCCGGGACCGGGCGGTTGAGCGGCCGCCGTGCTCAACCCCGCCAGACCGGCGGCGAACACCCCGATCCACCGGCTGAGCCGGCCGGTCAATCGCGAGTAAATCGTCCTGAAAAATCGTTTCATTGGGTTCCAATGGTCCGGTTGTTGCCGGATGGAAGGAGATTCGCAAAAGATAGGAAATATGGCACAGCCGTTTTTGAAAATCAATGGAAAATCGTCGTCAGGGGGGTGCGGCGTGCTTGACGGGTTGAGCGGATTTGGCTTACAGTGAAAATAACCGGCGTGACCATCTATTGGCCGGTACGTCACGCGCCGACGCCGGCGCCCTTTCCCTTGAAAAGCAAAACGAGGAGACCGGTTGAACACGAATCGATCGTTGTTGGACCATCCGTTGATTTCGGAGCGGTATTTTTTTCCCCGCCGGGCGTTTCTGCCCGAGCCGTTCTGGATCGATTGCGGGGATGCCCGCCTGGCCTGCTGCTTTTACGAGGGCCATCCCGGCGGCCGAACCATCGTCCACTTCCATGGCAACGGCGAGGTGGTGGCCGACTACGCGGAGGACTTCATCACCATCATCGATGCCATGGGGTACAACTGTTTTCTCGCCGAATACCGGGGCTACGGGATGTCCACGGGCCGGCCGGGGCTGGTGACGATGCTCGATGACGTGGTTCCGATCATCCGGGCCATTGACCAGCGGACCGAGGACCTGATCCTCTTCGGCCGCTCCCTGGGGTCCATTTGCGCCATCCACGCGGCCTGGCGGTTTCCCCGGATCGGGGCGTTGATCATCGAAAGCGGGATCGCCAACCCTCTCGAGCGGCTATTGATCCGGATTCATCCCGAGGAAATCGGCAGCACGGCGGACGCCCTGGCCGACGCGGTGGATGAAGTCATCAATCACCCCACCAAGCTGGGGAGCTACGAGGGGCCGCTGTTGCTGCTCCACTGCAAGTACGACGGCCTGGTGGACGTCTCCCACGCCGATCGCCTCCGGAGCTGGGCCGGCGGCCCGGTGACCACCCGGATTTTCCCCAAGGGCGACCACAACTCCATTCTTCACGTCAACTCCCACGCCTACTTCAAGGAGATCTACGGGTTTTTGCGGGAGCATCGCCTCTGGCCGGCGAGCTGTCCGCTGCCGGGGGGATCCGGAGCAGCGGGGCCGGGCGTTTTTCCGAGGTGATAAAGACGGTCCGGCCGTCCGCGCCAAAGCAGATCCCTTCGGCCTGGGCCAGCGGCGGGATGGCGATCCGCCCGGGCGGCCGGCGGAAGGCTTCGGCCCAGGTTTCCCCTGAAGCGCGGTCAAACCGGTAGGCGGTTCGGTAGGTGAGGACCACGGCGTGGCGGCCGTCTATCGAGATGTCCATCCCGGTGGGCTGGCTCCCGTATCGGCCGTAAACCGGATCACGCCGGAGATCGGCGGCCGTCGGCGGCGGAATGGTCGTCACGGTCCGGACCCGCCGGGCCACCCGGACCCGGCTGGAAGGGGCGATGGGCAGGGTGTAGAGCGCCGGGGGCGTCTCCCGCTTGGTCAGCAGCAGGACCGTCTCCCCGGCGACGGCCACGGCTTCGCAGTCCCGAGGGCCGTCCTCGTAGCGGAACCGGACCCGCCACGCCACCGGGGCCTCGGCCTCGGGCGGTAAACCGGCCGGCCCGACCGGCGGCTCCCGGACTATATAGAGCGAGCAATAAGGGTGCTTTCCGGCGTTGTCGCCAACGTCGGCGATCAGCAGGAAGTCGCTCCCCTTCCGGCGGAAGATCGCCAGGTCCTCCCAGTCCCGGTTCCCGGCTCCATCGATGGTCAGTTGACCCCGGTCCTCGCCGTTTTCCCCCAACGCATAGACCACCGCCGGGTTTCCGGAGTCATTGATCGTCCAGAGGATGCCGGGGGTTTGCCGGGATGCGGCCAGCCCGCTGGACTCGTCCACGTCCGGGTTTTGGATATCCCCGGCATGGATGGCCATTTGATAAGGGGCCGGAGCCAAAGGCGGCCCCGGCTGGTCAGTGACGCAGCCGAGTGCCGCCAGCAGGACGATGAGGACGCCGGCCGGGGCTGTTTTTCCCTTCATGGGTGTCTCCGGGCGGACAACTCAAGCATCCGGATCGACACCGAATTTGACCCAGTTGATTGCCTTTTCCGCCCATTTCGGGGTGGTTGAAGCGTCAATGTAGCGTTCCCAGTCATAAATTCCCGACTGTTTGGCCAGCCGCTTGAACTGGACGGTGACCATGGCCTTGCTGAGGATCACCGCCGACCGCTCCATCCCGGATTTCCGGTAGAGCGCCTGGCCGTCGATCATGATCGCCTGGGCCTCCTGTTCCAGGGGCGCCAGCGTCCGCATATCGACGATGACCCCGAAAGCGGAGTCGTTTTCGGCGGCCAGTGCCCGCCGGGAGTCCCGGTACCACCGCCGCATCTCCGCCGCGTTGATGACCCCGCCGAAGGTCAGCAGGTAGCCCGATTCCCGTCGCTCGATTCGATACACCGCTTTCCTCTCCTCCGGTTTCCCGGTTTAGAGCCCAACCCGGCTCAGGGAGTGACCGTCGTGCCGAGGACCTCCAGAAAGGCGGCCAGCCACTTGGGATGGGCCGGCCAGGCCGGTGCCGAGACCAGATTTTCATCGACCAGGGCGTCGTCCACCGGGATCTCGACGTATTCCCCGCCCGCCAGCCGGATGTCGGGCCCCACCGCCGGATAAGCGGTGCAGCGGCGTCCGTTGAGCACGCCGGCCGCGGTCAGGACCTGGGGACCATGGCAGATGACGGCAATGGGCTTGTTCGCATCGAAAAAATGACGGACCGCCGCCAGGACGGCATCGTTGAGCCGGATGTATTCCGGAGCCCGTCCGCCGGGGATCACCAGGGCGTCGTAATCCTCGGCCCGGAGCCCGTTGAAGTCGGCGTTGAGGGCGAAATTGTGCCCCCGCTTTTCGCTGTAAGTCTGGTCCCCTTCGAAATCGTGGACCGAGGTCCGGACGACGTCGCCGGCCGCCTTGTCCGGACAGACCGCGTGGACGGTGTGGCCGACCATCTGAAGGGCCTGAAACGGCACCATGACCTCGTAATCCTCCACGTAATCTCCCACCAGCATCAAAATCCGTTTACCGCTCATCATGATCTCCTTGAATCAAAGGGTTGAGGGGCCTGTCAATCGGGCGGTCCATGGAGCACACCCCATTCCGAAACCCGGAACCCGAAACCCGGAATCCGCCTTCGGGCGCCATGGAGCCTCTCCGTTTGAAAAACAGTTTTTCAGGAATTGCGGCGGCTTGTCAAGGGATTCCAGATTTTCC
>CAZWGY010000202.1:6625-8005 GCA_964633575.1 uncultured Desulfobacteraceae bacterium | reverse complement strand
GGGGTTAGGCCTGAACGCCGCGTGGTCGAAATGATGATCAAGGCCCCGGAAAGCCAGAGCTGGCCAAGTACAACATGCGGGTTAGACGCCCGTGTTCCCAGGGCGGCCGCAAGGGCCGCCCCTACGAAACCGGGCGGACAGACGGGTCCGCCCCTACGTTTTTTCCATCTCCCCCACGATCGCCTCGGCAAAGGCGGAGCAGGAGACTTCGGTGGCGCCGTCGATCTGGCGGGCGAGGTCGTAGGTGACCCGGCCGGCGGCGATGGCGGCGGCCACGGCCTTTCGGACGGCTTCGGCGGCTTCGTCCCAGCCGAGGTGGGTCAGCATCATGGCCCCGGAGAGGATCAGGGAGCCGGGGTTGACCTTGTCCAGACCGGCGTATTTGGGGGCGGTGCCGTGGGTGGCTTCGAAGACGGCGCACTCGTCGCCGATGTTGGCGCCGGGGGCCATGCCGAGTCCGCCCACCTGAGCGGCCAGGGCGTCGGAGAGGTAGTCGCCGTTGAGGTTGGGGGTGGCGATGACGTGGTACTCTTCGGGCCGGAGCAGGACCTGTTGGAAGAGCATGTCGGCGATCCGGTCCTTGATGACCACCTTGCCCGATGGGACGGTCCCGCCGTGGTCATCCCAGAGCTGGGCTTCGGTGAGGGTCTGGTCCCCGAATTCCTCGGCGGCGACGGCATAGCCCCAGGTGGCAAAGGCCCCCTCGGTGAACTTCATGATGTTGCCCTTGTGCATGAGGGTCACCGACGGCAGGCCCTGGTCGATGGCATGGGCGACCGCTCGGGCCACCAGGCGCCGGGTGTTGGTTTCGCTGATGGGCTTGACGCCGATCCCGGTGTCGCCGGGCAGGGTGACGCCCATCTCCGCGTTGAGGAAGTCGATCACCTTTAGGGCTTCGGGGCTTCCGGCGGCCCATTCGATCCCGGCGTAAACGTCTTCGGTGTTTTCCCGGAAGACCACCATGTCGATCCCCTCGGGGTGCTTCATGGGGCTGGGGACGGCCGGGATGTATCGGACCGGACGGACGCAGGCGTAGAGGTCGAGCTTCTGTCGGATGGTGACGTTGAGGCTCCGGATGCCCTTGCCCACGGGGGTGGTCAGCGGTCCCTTGATGGCCACGTGGTGGGTCCGGATGGTGTCGAGGGTACTCTCCGGGAGCCACTGGCCGGTCTCGGCGTGGCCGGACTCGCCGGCCGGGACCGGGAGCCATTCGATCCGGCGCCGGCCGCCGGAGGTTCCGGCCACGGCGGCGTCCAGGACGATCCGGGTCGCCCGCCAGATGTCCGGGCCGATTCCGTCGCCTTCAATGAAAGGGATGATGGGTTCGTCCGGCACCGAGAGGGTGCCGTCCTCGCGTCGGGTGATCCGTTCCGCCATTAT
>CAZWGY010000202.1:3143-6525 GCA_964633575.1 uncultured Desulfobacteraceae bacterium | reverse complement strand
CGGCCCACTGGGGTTATATGATATTCAGCCGCTGCCGGACCGATTCGTAAAGGGCGATGGCCCCGGCGGCTGAAGCGTTCAGGGAGTCCACGGTCCGCATCTGGGGGATGGAGACCAGGAAATCGCAGTGCTTCCGGATCAGGGGGCGGAGCCCTCGCCGCTCCCCGCCGATCACCAGCCCCAGGGCCCCGGTGAGGTTGGCGTCGTAGAGGTCGCCGCCTTCGGACCGGTCCAGCCCGACGATCCAGACCCCGCGTGACTTGAGCCCTTCGAGGGTCCGGGCGAGGTTGGTCACCCGAGCCAGCCGGACGTGCTCGAGGGCCCCGGCCGAGGCTCGGGAGACCGCCGGTGAAGGCGGAGCGGCCCGGTCCTTGGGGATGATCACCCCGTCAACCCCGGCGCAGACGGCGGTCCGAATGAGGGCTCCGACATTCTGGGGGTCTTCGAGGCCGTCGAGGATCAAAAGAAAGGGAGCGGGGCTGGTCCGGAGGTCCTGGGGATCGACGATGGGCAGGAGGCTGACTCGGGCGACGGCGCCCTGATGGGCGTCGGTCCCGGCCATCCCGGCCAGGGTGTCGGCGGAGACCGTCTCCACCGGGACCTCGGCGGCCACGGCGGCATCGGCCAACTCGGTCAGCCGGGCCGACGGCCCCCCCCGCCGGGCATGGATGTAAACCTGGATGACCCGGCGCCTGCCGGCCCGGAGGGCCTCGGTCACCGGATGGACCCCGTAAATGTATTCCTCATCTTTCGGCCTGGCCATTATGTCAGTCTCCGGGCGGGTCGTCCCGACGGGCCCGGGCGACGATCTCGATGATGGCCGCCGTGGCATCGGGGAGGTGGTCGTTGACGATCACGTGCTGGTACCGGTCCCGGGCCGCCATTTCCGCCCGGGCGTTGTCCACCCGACGGTCGATCACCTCGGGGGCGTCGGTGCCCCGGCTCGTCATCCGCTCCCGGAGCGTCTCCAGGGAAGGGGGCATGATAAAGATGGTCACCACGTCGGGGAACCGCTCGACAATCCGGTTCGCCCCCTGGACATCGATGTCCAGAAGGATATCCGATCCGTTTTCAAGGGTTTCCCGGAGCCCTTCGGCGGAAGTCCCGTAATAGTTGCCGTGGACAACGGCCCATTCGGCCCACCGGCCGAGCTCGATCCCCTCCTTGAACTCGGACTCGGTGACGAAATGGTAATCAACGCCGTCGGTTTCGCCCGGCCTCGGAGGGCGTGTGGTGGTCGAGACGGAGTAGTGGATGTCCGGAAAGCGCTCCCGGACGGCGTTGCAGAGGGTCGATTTGCCGGCGCCTGATGGAGCGGAGACGACGAAGAGGTGGCCGCGTTCCGACATGATCAGGTTTTGGCCTCGTCGCGGTCCCCCTCACGGTCCTTGATCTGGGTGAAGCGCTGGGCCATGGTCTCGGCCTGAATGGCCGACAAGACGATGTGGTTGCTGTCCATGATGATCACCGACCGGGTCTTCCGGCCGTGGGTGGCGTCCACCAGGCGGCTGGCTTCCCTCGCCTCGTCCTTCAGGCGCTTGATGGGAGCCGAATGCGGGGGCATGATCCCGATCACCCGGTCGGCCACCACGGTGCTGCCGAACCCGACGTTTAACAATAACGGCTCCATCCTCCCCAACCACTTGGATCGTGACCCATCCATTATGCGTTAGCTCCTATTCGATGTTTTGGATCTGCTCCCGGATTTTTTCCAGCTCCGCCTTGGCGGTCACCACCTCATGGGAGATAGCGGCCTTTCCCGTCTTGGAACCCATGGTGTTGAATTCCCGGTTGAGCTCCTGGAGCAGAAAGTTGAGCTTTCGGCCGGCCGGCTCGGTGCCGGCCATGAGGGACCGGAGCTGATCGATATGGCTCCGGGTCCGGGTGATTTCCTCGGTGATGTCACTCCGGTCGGCCAGCAAGGCGGCTTCCTGGGCGATCCGGTCCGGGTCGATGTTGATGAGCCCGTCGGTCAGGGCCTCGATCCGGGCCTGAAGGCGATCCCGATAGATGGCCGGCAGCCCCTCGGACCCGGCCTCGATGGCGGCCACCGCCGCTTCCACGGCGGCCATCCGGGCCTCGATATCGGCGGCGAGAAACTCGCCTTCCCGGGTCCGCATGGTTTGGAGGTCGGCAAGGGCGGCGGCGGCCGTCTCCCGGACGGTCGGCCAGATCGCCTCCGGGTCCCGTTCGGTCTCGATCGGCCGGATGACCCCGCCGAACCCGGCCAGGAGGTTCAGGGTGATCGGGTCGGGGAAGCCGTAGCGGTCCCGGAGTGCCGACAGGGCGGCATGGCAGGCGTCGGCGCGATCCGGGTCCACTTCGAGCCCGACGTCGGCGGCGGCCGGCTCCCGGACCTGAAGCTTCACCTCCACTCGCCCGCGAGTCACCGATCCGGAAACCAGGCGCCGGAGACGGTCTTCCAAAGCCGACCAGGTCGGCGGGAGGCGGAGGGTGAGATCGAGATACCGGCTGTTTAAAGTCCGAATTTCAATCCCGACGGTTCGGCCGGGATCCTCGTCGGTGGTCCGCTCGGCGGCGGCGTAGGCGGTCATGCTCCGGATCATGGGGCGGTCGGCGCCTCCTTTAAGTCATGGGTGTATTTTTCCCGGATCAGGCCGAGGAACCGGCGCATCCGGCCGTCGGCATAATCGGGATAGGTCCAGGGCAGCGGCTGATAGGCGCCCTGGGTGTAGATCAGGGTCAGGTCGGCGTAAATCCCGTCGCCCAGGTAGATCCGATGGCTGAAATTCTTTCCCGTGGCCAGGACGAACCGTTCATGGACGAGATAGCCGGGGTCGATATTGATCCGCCGACGGCCGTCCCGGCAAAAGGCCGCCTCGACCGTATTGGCCGCGTGCTTGACCGCCGGGAGCGTCTCCGGGGGGATGAGGGTCGAAAAGGCCATCATCCGCCGGTGGAGCGGGGCTCCCATCTCGGCCGCGTAGTAGTCGGTCTGGTCGAAGGGCAGCCAGGGCCCCACCGTGTCCACCGGACCGAACCGCCCGGTCAGCGCTTTGACCGCCGGGGCCAGGATGGACCGGTCGCCGGTGAAAAAGCCGATCACGAGCTTGGCCGGGGGCGCCGGCCGGGGGCGGCTCATTCGGTCAGGGGCCGGGCTTCGTCGATGAGCATGATGGGGATGTCGTCCCGGATTTCGTAAAGGAGCTTGCAGTGGTCGCAGATGAGACCGTCGCCCTGCTCGTTCAAGTAGATATCCCCTTTGCATTTGGGACAGGCCAGAATGTCTAACAGCTCTTTGCTGATGGGCATGGATGTGTCTCCCGTCGTCGCGGTTGGGTTACGCGCCATCGCTACATTGGCCGTTTAATATAGCAGACATCCGCCGGCCTTGCAAAAGAAAATCAGATGGGGTAAAAAC
>CAZWGY010000202.1:0-3043 GCA_964633575.1 uncultured Desulfobacteraceae bacterium | reverse complement strand
TTATGTACCTGCCCTTCGATGGCTCATCCGGGCAGGCGGAAACAACCCGCTCAAAGGAGACAACCATGGAGGCGTTCCTTCAGGCTTGTGTCTCACCCATCACCCTGCCGTTTACCGTGCCTCTGATCCTGGTGTTTGTTTACTGGATCACCCTCATTCTGGGAGCCGCCGACATCGAGCTGTTCGACTCCCTGGTCCCGGACATGGAGGTCGATGAGGCCGGCGGGTTTTTCAGCCCACTGCTTCAACTCCTCAACGTCGGCAACATCCCCTTCATCGTCACCCTGAGCATCCTCGTAATGAGCGGCTGGTTCTTCTCGATCCTGGCCAACCACTATTTCAACCCGTCGGACGATCTCGTCATCGCATTGGTTCTCCTGATCCCCAACCTGATCGTCGCTCTGGTCATCACCGGTCTGATCACCCGGCCGCTCAGGCCGCTGTTCGCCACCGAAACCCATGAAAAGATTCTCTACCGCGTCGGGGTAGCGGCCACCTCCGAGGTGACCTCCGATTTCGGGACCGTGGAGATCGAGACGGCCGGGGCCCCCATCGTGGTCCAGGCCCGGACCGGCTCCCCGGACACCGTCGTCGTCAAGGGGGATCGGGTCCTGATCTACGACGAGGACCCGGAAGCGGGGATATATTTCGTGGAGCCTTATACCGATTAACCCTCGTCCCAATCGCTAAAGGAGACAGACCATGTTCGGGTACGCCATCAGCACCGTGGTTATTTTCATTATCATCGCCGGCTTCGGGGTCCTGGCCCTCCTGGCCAAATTCTACCGGAAGGTGGAACAGGGTAAAACCTTAATTCGAAACGGCTTCCGGGGAACCCGGGTGGCCTTCGAGGGGATTTTCGTCTTTCCCATCGTCCACAGGATGGAGCTGATGGACATCTCCGTGAAGCGGTTGACCATCGACCGGCGCGGGTCCGAGGGGCTTATCTGCAAGGACAACATGCGGGCCGACATCAAGGTCGCCTTTTTCGTCCGGGTCAACAAGACCCCCACCGACGTGTTAAAGGTCGCCCAGTCCATCGGCTGCGAGCGGGCCTCCCATATCGAAGCGCTTCGGGAGCTCTTTGAGGCCAAATTTTCCGAGGGCCTCAAGACCGTCGGCAAGCATTTCGAATTCGTGGACCTCTACAACTCCCGGGAGCAGTTCAAGGAGCAGATTCTCCGGGTCATCGGCACCGATTTGAACGGCTTTGTCCTGGATGACGCGGCCATCGACTTTCTGGAACAGACCCCGGTGGAGATGCTCGACGCGGAGAACATTCTCGACTCCGAGGGCATCAAAAAGATCACCGAGCTGACCTCCCGGCAGCAGATACTGGCCAACCAGATCCGACGGGAGCGGGAGAAGGTGATCACTCAGCAGGACGTGGAGGGCAAGGAAGCGGTTCTCGAGCTCAACCGCCAGCTCGCCGAAGCCGAAAGCAAGCAGAAGCGGGCGATCGAATCGGTCCAGGCCCGTGAGGAGGCCGAGACCGAGAAAATCCGTCACGAGGAGCGGCTCAAGTCGGAAACCGCCAAGATCGCCACCGACGAGGAGCTCCATGTGGCCGAGCAGAACCGGGACCGGCAGATCATCGTGGCTCGGAAGAACAAGGAGCGGACCGACGCCATCGAGACCGAGCGGGTGGAAAAGGACCGGCTGGTGGAGGCCACCGAGCGGGAGCGAACCGTCGAGCTCGCCCGGATCGAAAAAGACAAGGCCCTCGAGGTGGAAAAAAAGAACATCCAGAACGTCATCCGCGAACGGGTGATGGTGGAAAAGACCGTCGTCGAGGAGCAGGAGCGGATCAAGGACACTCAGGCATTCGCCGAAGCCGACCGGAAAAAACGGGTGACCCTCACCGAGGCCGAAACCGGGGGCGAAGAAGCCCTGGTCACCCGGACCAAGGAAGCCGAAGCCGCCCGGAAGGCCGCCGAGATCAAGGCCGATGAGGAAATGTACGCTTCGGTCAAAGCCGCCGAAGCCGCCCGTCGGGTCTCCGAGCTGAAGGCCGAGGAGACGGTCATCGAGGCCGAGGCCTACCAGAAGGCCGCCGTCAGCAAGGCCGACGCCAAAACGATCCTGGCCGACGCCACCGCCGCCGAAAAAGCCGCCGACGGCATGGCCCAGGTCCGGGTGGACCGGGCCAACTACGAGCTCATCGAGGAAAAGGGCCGGGCCGAGGCCCTGGTCATCGAGGAGAAGGGGACCGCCGAAGCCAAGGCCCTGGAGACAAAGCTCCAGGCCGAAGCCAAGGGGATCGAAAGCAAGGCCAACGCCATGAAGCTCCTCGACGCCGTCGGCCGGGAGCACGAAGAATTCAAGCTCCGGCTGGAAAAGGAAACGGCGGTGGAGCTCAAGCAGATCGAGATCCATCGGGACGTGGCCAAGAGCCAGGCCGAAATCCTGGGCTCGTTCCTCCGCCACGCCAACATCGACATCGTGGGCGGTGAAGCAGCCTTTTTCGACCGGGTTCTCCAGGCGGCATCCATCGGCCGGACCGTCGATCGGTACGTCTCCAGCAGCAAGACCTTGAGCGACGTCAAGGAAACGTTCTTCAACGCCGACCCCGAGTTTTTCCACTCCCAGATGAGGCGATTCGTCACCCAGTTCGGGATCGGCACCGACGAGATCCGGGACCTCACCTTTTCGGCGGCCCTGGCCCGGTTTCTCACCCGGGCCGACGCCCCCGAGGACCGGAGCCTGATCCACAACCTCATGGCCATGGCCGAGCGGGCCGGGCTATCCGACCAGATCGTCGATCTCAAACGGCTTATATGCAGCGAGCCCGCAACTACTCAGGACTGAGGACTGAGGACTGCTGGAGACCTCCGAGGTTTCCAAAAAAAATGAAAACCTCGGAGGTCTGATGAGGACTGAGGACTGAGTGGGGAGCCGCGACCGTTAGGGAGCGGACCAAAGATTAGGACTGAGGACTGCTGGAGACCTCCGAGGTTTCCAAAGAAAATGGAAACCTCGGAGGTCTGATGAGGACTGAGGCATGAGGACTGAGGACTGCTGGAGACCTCCGAGGTTTCCAAAA
>CAZWGY010000201.1:5665-8050 GCA_964633575.1 uncultured Desulfobacteraceae bacterium | reverse complement strand
TTTCGATACCTCTCCCACGCCAAAATTAACGAGCGCTCAGTCAGATTGGCGGATTTTCCGTCAACGGGCGCCCGCCGAGACTTCGTTTGAAATGAAATCCCCGGGGGGCACATTTTCTACTTGACCCCCGTTCTGATCTGGTTTATTTAGTTTATCTAATGATTGAATGGTATTCATTTAATCAATGATCTTGTAATGGATGACCGTGAAACCTACCCAACTTCTCATTGCCGACACGATTCCCAGCCGACCACCGCGGCGGAACCGCGTCCGAACCACGGGAGGCCTGCCACATTGACCACATCAAACGGTGCGATGCCGACACCCACCGACGAGATTCTGTTGGAGCTCGCCGACGTCCACATGACCTTCGGCAAGGTCCATGCCCTGTCCGGCGTGAACCTGACGGTCCGACGGGGCGAGATCCACTCCGTAATCGGCCCCAACGGGGCCGGCAAGACCGTCATGATGAACTGTATCAACGGGATTTATCAGCCTCAGCAGGGCGATGTCCGGTTCAAGGGGGACCGGATCAACTCGATGCGGCCCCACAAGCGGGCTCTGCTGGGGATTTCCCGAACCTTTCAGAAAATCGAGCTGTTTGGGGGGATGTCGGTCCTGGACAACATCCGCCTGGGTCGGCACATCCACCTCAAGTCGGGGCTTCTGAGCGGTGCCTTCTATCTGGGCAAGGCCCAGCGGGAGGAGCTGGCGGCGCGGCAGTTCATCGAGGAGGAGATCATCGATTTTCTGGAGATCAACGCCATCCGGCACAAGAAGGTCCACATGCTTCCCTACGGCCTTCAGAAGCGGGTGGAGCTGGGGCGGGCGTTGGCGTTGGAGCCGGAGCTGCTTCTTCTGGATGAGCCGCTGGCCGGGCTCAACCTGGAAGAGGTGGAGGACATGGCCCGGTTCATCCTGGATCTCAACGAGGAAAAGCGGTGGCGGATGACCATCATCCTCGTGGAGCATGACATGGGGGTGGTCATGGACCTGTCCCACCGCGTCTTTGTCCTGAACTTCGGCAACATGATCATGGACGGCACACCGGAAGAGGTGTACCAGAATCCGGAAGTCATCAAGGCGTATCTCGGCGAAGAGGATCTGTATGCAACCAGACGATAAGGGCGGCGCGGCGGCCGTCGAGATTACCCGGGAGTTGACCATTCCCCAGTTGTTTCTCCAGCAGGCCAGGCGGTTCGGCGCCGGGAAAGTGGCCATGCGGGAAAAGGAGTTCGGCATCTGGCGGCCCATCACCTGGCGGGACTATTACGACCGGGTCAAGCACATCACCCTCGGCCTCATTAAGCTGGGGATGAAGCCGGGCGACAAGGTGGCCATGATCGGCGACAACCGGCCCGAGGGGCTATGGGCCGAGATGGGGGCCCTCTGCGGCCAGGCAGTGGGGATCTGGCTTTTCCAGGACTCCTTGAACGAAGAGGTCCAATACATCATCGACCATTCGGACACCCGGTTTTTGATGGGCGAGGGTCAGGAAGAGGTGGACAAGGCCCTGGCCATCATCGACAACTGTCCCAAGCTGGAGTGGATCATCTGGGATGACCCCAAGGGGATGCGGAATTACGATCAGGACTGTCTCATCAGCCTCGACGAGGTGATGGACCTCGGGCGGGAGCTGGAGGCGGAACAACCCGACCTGTTCGAAGAAGTCGCCACCGGCGGCCATGGCGACGACGTGGCCCTCCTGTTTTACACATCCGGGACCACTTCCAAGCCCAAGGGGGTGCTTCTGTCCCACTATAATATGATCTCCATGGGCCAGAGCCTGATGTCGGTGGATCCCTGCTTCGAGACCGACGATTATGTCTCTTACCTTCCCTTTGCCTGGATCGGCGAGCAGATGATGTCGATCTCCTGCGGGCTCCAGCGGGGCTACACCCTGAATTTCCCCGAGGACCCGGTGACGGCCCAGGAGAACATCCGGGAGATCGGCCCCCACGTTATGTTTGCTCCGCCTCGGATGTACGAGGGGATGACCCGGACCGTCCAGGTCAAGTACCTCGATGCCACCTGGATCAAGCGGAAGTGCTTCGAGCTGGGGTCCTGGATCGGCTATCGGGTGGCCAACATGAAGTTCGAGAAACAGCCGATCCCATTTTACTGGAAGCTGCTCGACGGGCTGGCCGAGCTGATCGTCCACAAAAAGCTCAAGGACCACCTCGGGTTGTCCAACGTCCGTCACGCCTACACCGGCGGCGCGGCCATGGGGCCGGATCATTTCCGGTTTTTCCACGCCATGGGGGTCAACCTCAAGCAGATCTACGGTCAGACGGAGATCGCCGGGATTTCCATCGTCCACCGGGACAACGACATCAAGTTCGACACGGTGGGGCTGCCCATTCCGGGGACGGAGGTCCGGATCGG
>CAZWGY010000201.1:0-5565 GCA_964633575.1 uncultured Desulfobacteraceae bacterium | reverse complement strand
ATCGGCCATGAACGGCCTTATGTCACCGCGGTGGTCTGCATCGACTATTCGGTGGTGGGCAATTGGGCGGATCAGAAGAAGCTCACTTACACGAGCTATCCGGAGCTCTCTCAGAAACAGGAGGTTTACGACCTGGTGGAAAGTCAGATCCGTCAGGCCAACAAGGACCTTCCCGAATCGGCCCAGGTGGCCAAGTTCATCAACCTCTACAAGGAGTTCGACGCGGACGACGACGAGCTGACCCGGACCCGGAAGCTCCGGCGGGCCTTTGTGACGGAGCGCTACAAGATGATCCTGGATGCGCTCTACGCGGATACCGACACCGTCTACATCGACACGACCATCACATACGAGGACGGGCGGAAATCGCACATTAAAACCGATCTTCGGATCGCCCGGCTCAGTTAGGAGGGACAGACGGTATGGAATGGACACTGCTCTTGTGGGCCATCACCAACGGGGTGATGGTGGGCAGCATTTACGGGCTCATCGCGTTGGGGTGGGTTCTGATCTACAAGTGTTCGGGGGTCCTCAACCTGGCCATGGGCGAGCTGACCCTCATCGGGGCCTATCTCTGCCTGACCCTTTACACCTTTCTGGTGAAAGTCGGCCATCCCGCCCCCTTTATTACCGCCCTGGCCCTGACGCTGCTGGCGTCAGTGGTGATGGGGTATCTCACCGAACGGATTTTTCTCGACCGGCTGATCGGCGAGCCGGTCCTGACGGTGATCATGGTGACGGTGGGCCTGATGTTCGTTTTCCGGGGGCTGGTGGGGCTTATCTGGTCCACCGACACCCGGATTTTCGACCCGCCCGTTTTCCCCATGGAGCCGATCATCATCGGCGGGGTGATTATCGAGCAGGTCTATCTCTGGAGCTGTATCGCGGCGGCGGTCCTCTGGGTGATCTTCTACTTTTTCTTCAAGTACACCGCCTGGGGGCTGTCCATGCAGGCCACCGCCGATGACGAGATGGCCGCGCTGTCTTTGGGGATTTCGGTCCGGTTCGTCTATTCGGCGGCCTGGATCATCGCCTTTATGACCGCGGCGGTGGGGGGGACGTTTCTGGGGGCCAAAAACGGGCTCAACATCTCGGTGGGCGAGCTGAGTCTCCTGGTTTTGCCGGCGGTGGTCCTCGGGGGCCTCAACTCCGTGGCCGGGGCCATCGTCGGGGGGATCGCCATCGGAGTGCTCCAGGAGCTCTCCGGCTTTCTGCTGGATCCGTACTTTCCCGGGGGGGTGAAGGACACCGCCCCCTATGTCTTCATGGTTTTGTTTCTCCTGTTCAAGCCCTATGGGCTCTGGGGATGGGTGAGGATTGAGCGGGTATAGCCGCTCCCAACGGAAAAAAGGACCTGTGTTATGACGTTTCTCCCGTGCGGGGTATATCACCAAAATTATCGACAGGATCACGCCTTCTGGCAGACCAATTTCGTCCGGGGCAAGATGATCTTGCTGGCCATCGTGGCCTTCGCCCTGATCCCGTTGTTTCTGGCCGACTATCTGTCGGAGTTCATCCTCTTTATTTATTGGAGTATGGGGGCTCTGGGGGTCCAGCTTCTCATCGGCTACTGCGGTCAGCTCACCCTGGGCCACGCGGCCTTTCTGGCGGTGGGCGGGTATTCGAGCTTTCTGCTCATGGCTTTGCCGTGGCCGAGCTTTTTGTTGGACATGGGGGTGGTCTATCCCATCGTCTTGCTGATCTCGGCGGTCATCGCCGGGATCTGGTGTGTGATCTTCGGGCTGCCGTCGGCTCGGGTGAAGGGGTTTTACCTGATTCTGACCACCATGGCGGCTCAGTTCATTACGGTCGATTTTTTCATCGCCAAGTATGTCAGCCAGATCGGTGGCCGGCAGCAGGACCTGACCCTGTCGTCCGACCTGATTAAAATCGGCCCCTGGACGGTGGACAACAAGTTTGACGTCTATTACCTCGGGGTGATCCTGCTGACCGTGATGGTTTTCGCGGTGGCCAATCACCTCCGGTCCCGGTCGGGCCGGGCGTGGGTGGCGGTCCGGGACAACGACATCGCCGCCGAGGCCATGGGGATCAACATTATCACCTACAAGCTCCGGGCCTTTTTCGTCTCCGGCTTTATCGGGGGGGTCACCGGCGCCTACTGGGGGGCTTCCCGGAACATCATCAGCGTGGAGGATTTCACTTTCGGCAAATCCCTCTGGCTGGTGGGGATCATCCTCATCGGTGGCGTGGGAAGCCTCCACGGGGTCTTTTACGGGGCTCTGTTCATGGTGGTGCTCCTCTGGGCGCTCCAGGAGATCGTCGGCATGGTGGGGGGCACCGGGAATATCATCTACTTCAAGGAGATCGCCTTTGGTCTGGCCATCTGCGGCTTTCTGCTCTTCGAGCCAAACGGGCTGGCCTACCGATGGTGGCAGTCGAAGAACTATTTCAACCTCTGGCCCTTTTCCTACTAAGGAGGTGATAGCGACGTCTTTTTCGGGTCCGCAAGCGACCCGACCCGTCAATTTAACAATGGCCCCATGGGGGGCCGCCGACTGAAACCGACAGAACGGAGGATGAGCATGAAGGGGAAACATTCATTATACGTGGCCGTGATCATATTTGGGACCTTGTTGTTGACCGCCGGCATGGCGTCGGCCGAGGATGTGATCCATGTGGGGGGCATTACCGATCAGAGCGGGGCGACCTCGGACGTGGGCAAGGATTACGCCTTGGGCCTCGAGGAGGCCGTGACCTGGGTCAACGACAACGGCGGAATCAACGGCAAGAAAATCGAGCTCCACATGTTCGACTACGGCTATAAGCGGGACGAGGCGGTGACCCTTTACGACAAGCTCAAGACCCGGGACGGCGTTATCGCGGTTCTGGGCTGGGGCACCGGGGACACCGAAGCCCTTTCCCAGACCGTAAGCAAGGACAAGATCCCTTATGTCTCGGCGTCCTATTCGGCTCACTTGACTGATCCGTCCAAGACACCTTACAACCTTTTCTTCTCCCCGGATTACTCGTCGTCAGCCCGGGCCGCCATCACCGCCTGGTATGATGAGGTCTGGATGAAGGATGACAAGTATAAGGCCCGGCGGGAAGGGGGCGAAAAGCCCCGGTTCATGTGCTTTTTCCACCATGCCCATCCGTACTGCTCCGCCCCCATCAAGGCGGTAAAGGAACAGGCGGAGATGCTGGGTTTCGAGATCGGCCAGGATCAGGACGTCTCTCTCAAGGCCCTCGACGCCAAAACCCAGGTCCTCGCGGCCAAACGCTTCAAGGCGGATCTCATCTGGCACGGCAACACCACTCAGTCGGTCTCGGTGGTCCTCAAGGACAGCCGGACCCTCCAGCTCGGGGCCTACCACGCCATCAACGTCTGGGGATTTGACGAAAATCTCCCGCGCCTGGCCGGCTCAGCGGCGGAAAACGCCATTGGCGTTGTTCCCTGCGCCTTTTTCGGCCAGGACGTGCCCGGCATGGACGCGGTGATGAAGTACGCCGAGAAGGTCAATCCGAACGTCTCGGAGGACAAGCGGCTGGTCCGGACCATCCAGGCCTGGGGCGCGGTGAAGGTCCTGACCGAGGCAATGCGACGGGCCGACAAGGCCGGCGAGCTGAACGGGGAGACCATTCTCAAGGAGGGGTTCGAGACCATGAGCGGCTATGACATCGGCCTCGGCGCGGCGCCGGTGAGCTACACCACCGGCGACCATCGGCCTACCTCGAAGGTCAACGTCTTCATCTACCGGGACGGGAAATTCCAGGAGCTTTCCCGCATTGATTTGGAGAAACGCTGGCCGGAGAAGTGGCAGAACGAATGGCTGGGCTATTAGTCGATCCGGCCGTCGCCTGAGCGCCGGCCGACCGTCGGGGCCGCTTTCGGGCGGCCCCGCGATTTCCACGGGGAGGGAGGTCCCAGTTGGCGGAAGAAGCGATCCTGAAAATCAACAACATCGAGGTTAAGTATCACGAGGTCATTCTGGTCCTCAAAGGGGTTTCCATCGAGATCCCCCAGGGCGGCATCGTCGCGCTCCTTGGGGCCAACGGCGCCGGAAAGTCCACTACCCTGAAGGCCATTTCGGGTCTGTTGAATCACGAGGACGGGGAGGTGACCGACGGGAGCATTGAACTCGGCGGCGTCCGCATCGACCGGCGTTCGGCCGAAGAAATTTCCAAGATGGGGGTCGTCCAGGTCATCGAGGGGCGCCGGGTCTTCGAGCATCTTACCGTGGAGCAGAACATCAAGGTCGGAGCCCACCGCCGGAAAAAGGGCGGATTGCCCTTAAAGCAAAAGCTCGACAAGGTTTACCACTATTTCCCCAGGCTCTACGAGAAGCGCAACGAGGTGGCCGGCTTCATTTCCGGCGGGGAACAGCAGATGACGGTGGTGGGCCGGGCTCTGATGACCGACCCGAAGCTGATGCTGCTGGACGAGCCGTCCATGGGGCTGGCGCCCATGCTTATCCACGAGATCTTCAACATCATCACTCAGCTCCATGAGCAGGAAAAGATCTCCATTCTATTGGTGGAACAGAACGCCAAGCTCGCCTTGAACGTCGCACCCTACGCCTACGTCATGGAGACCGGGCGGATCGTCATGGACGACACCTCTGAACGGCTCCGGGAAAACCCGGACATCAAGGACTTCTACCTGGGGATGACCGACAAGGGGGGCCGGAAGAGCTTCCGGGATGTCAAGCATTACAAGCGGCGGAAGCGCTGGCTGACCTGATTGGATCATGGACGGCGACAACAAGCTCCGCATCGATCACCTCATCCACGACCTCAAGGGGCCCCTGGCCGTGGTGGAGGCCGGGGTCACCGGTCTGCTGGGCCGGCGCGACTCCTATGGGCCTCTCACCGAAAAGCAGGAAAAGGTCCTCCGCCGGATTTTCCGGAACGTCCGGATCACCCAGCAGCTCGTGGTCGATGCCCTGGAGCTGGGCCGTTGCGGTGAGGGGGTTTTCCACCCGAGCCGGTTTGCGCTCTCCGAATGGCTCCCGGCGGTCCTGGTCGAAATCTTCGACCTCTTCGACGCGGAGGAATCCGAGCGGATTCGGGCCTGCGATCGGTTGGAAGACTTTCAATCGGCCCTGGACGACCAGGGGGTGACCCTGACCATCGACGAGCCGACCTGGGAACGGCGGGTGACCCTGGATCGCCAGAAACTGACCCAGATTCTCCGAAACCTCCTGATGAACGCCCTGAAGTACCGGAAACGCCGGGTCTCCCTGGAAGTGGCCCATCGCGACGATTTCTTGGTTCTGGGAGTCTGGGACGACGGCCGGGGAATTCCCGCGGACCTCCACGAGCGAATCTTCGAGTGCTATTTCCAGGCATCCCCCGAAGGACCCCAGGTGGATCGGGGCCATGGGATCGGACTGGCCGCCGCCCTGGTCCTCACCGAAGCCATGGGCGGCGGGTTGACCCTGAAAAGCGAGGAAGGGGCCGGAGCCCGGTTCGAAGTCGCCATCCCGCTGAAGCCGAGATAAGCGTATCCCGAAGACAATCCATCTACTTCCCATCATTTTCCCGTTTTGCTCTTTTCCCGAAGACCCGCTCGGCCGGAAACCGCGCGGGTCTTTCCGTTTCGGG
>CAZWGY010000200.1:0-8235 GCA_964633575.1 uncultured Desulfobacteraceae bacterium | reverse complement strand
ACGCCATGGAAAAGGTCTTCGGCCGGTTCGTGGCCACCACCCAGTGCATCTCCGGAATTTACGCCGCTGAGTACGAAGACAGCGAGATCATCGCATCCATCCGGAAGCGGACCGAGCAGTTCATGGAAAAAGAGGGCCGTCGGCCCCGGATTCTCATGACCAAGATGGGCCAGGACGGCCATGATCGCGGCGTCAAGGTGGTGTCCACCGCCTACGCCGACCTGGGGTTTGACGTTGACATCAGCCCCATGTTCCAGACTCCGGAAGAAGCCGCCAAGATTGCGGTGGAAAACGACGTTCACGTGGTGGGCGCGTCATCCCTGGCGGCGGGCCATAAAACCCTGGTGCCCCAACTGGTGAAAGCCCTCAAGGAGGCCGGCGGAGAAAACATTCTCGTGGTGGTGGGCGGGGTTATCCCGCCGCGTGACTACGAGTTCCTCCGGAACGCGGGCGCATCCGGGGTTTTCGGCCCCGGCACCCCGATCACCGAATCGGCCAACCAGGTCTTAAACGCTCTGGAAGCCCGGAAATGACCACTTCGGAAGCCGATCAATACGTTCGCGGCATCCGGGAAGAAAACCGCGGGCTCCTGGCCCGGGCCATCACTCTGGTGGAAAGCGCCCTGCCGGCCCATCAGGCGCTGGCCCGGCGGATTGTCGACGGCATTCTCCCTTATACGGGGAATGCCGTCCGGCTGGGCATCACCGGAGTGCCTGGGGTGGGGAAGAGCACATTTATTGAGAGTTTCGGGATGAAGCTCGTCGAGGCGGGTCACCGGGTGGCGGTCCTCGCCATCGACCCGAGCAGCTCCCGGAGCGGCGGCTCCGTCATGGCGGACAAGACCCGGATGGAGCGCCTGTCGGTGGAGCCGTCGGCCTATATCCGGCCGTCGCCGTCGGGCCGGACCCTCGGGGGCGTGGCCCGGAAGACCCGGGAGACCATGCTTCTCTGCGAAGGGGCCGGGTTCGACGTGGTGATCGTCGAGACGGTGGGCGTGGGTCAGTCGGAAACGGCGGTGGCATCCATGACCGATTTCTTCCTGGTCCTGATGCTCGCCGGGGCCGGCGACGAGCTTCAGGGGATTAAAAAGGGAGTTTTGGAGATGGCCGACGCCATCGCCATCAACAAGGCCGACGGGGTGAACCTCGAACCGGCCGAAAAGGCCCGGAAGCAATACGAGACCGCCCTTCACTTCGTGCTCCCGGCCTCGCCCCTCTGGACCCCGCCGGTGCTCACCGTGAGCGCTCGGGAGCTGACCGGGATCGACGAAATCTGGGAGACGGTGAAGCGGCACCGGGAGACGCTCCAGAAGGCCGGGGAGCTGACCGAAAAGCGGCGGCGCCAGGCTCTTGACTGGATGTGGACCCTGGTGGAGGACGGTCTCCGGGAGCGGTTCCACGGCCACCCCGCCATCCGGGCGGCCCTGCCGAAAATGACTCGGGAGGTGGAACGCGGCGCCACCGCGGCCACTGTCGCGGCAAACCGCCTGCTGGAGCTCCTCGACACCCCATCCGGCGGTGGCGAGAGCGGGGCCTGAGACGCCCCGGCCGCGGGTCGGGCGGGGCAAACACCCAAGATGCGCATGACGCATCCATAACCGACGAGAAAGGAACAGCCCATGGGTATAGTGGCAGACAAGATAGCGGATCTGAAGGCGCGAGAGGCCCGGATCCTGGAGATGGGCGGCGAAAAGGCCGTCGCCAAGCACAAGGAAAAGGGGAAGCTGACCGCCCGGGAGCGCCTCGACTACTTTTTCGACCCCGGCACCTTCCGGGAGATCGACATGTTCGTCACCCACCGGTGCGTCAACTTCGGGATGGAGAAGGTCGAAATCCCGGCGGACGGGGTGATCACCGGCCACGGGATGGTCAACGGCCGGCCGGTTTTCGCCTTTGCCCAGGACTTCACGGCCCGGGCCGGGAGCCTCGGGGAGATGCACGCCAGGAAAATCTGCAAGGTGATGGACATGGCGCTCAAGGCCGGAGCCCCCTTTGTCGGGTTCAACGACTCCGGCGGAGCCCGGATTCAGGAGGGCGTGGACGCTCTGTCCGGCTACGGCCAGATTTTCTACCGGAACTCCATCGCCTCCGGCGTCATCCCCCAGATCTCGGCGATCATGGGGACCACCGCCGGCGGCGCGGTTTACTCCCCGGCCATGACCGACTTCATTTTCATGGTCAAAAACACCTCGTTCATGTTCATCACCGGACCCCAGGTCATCAAGGCGGTCACCGGCGAGGAGATTTCCTTCGAGGACCTCGGCGGGGCCGTGAGCCACAGCGAAAAGAGCGGGGTGTCGCATTTCGCCTGCGAAGACGAACATGATGCCATGGACCGGATCAAGCGGCTCCTCTCCTTTTTGCCGTCCAACAACATGGAAGACCCGCCGGTGGTGGATACCGGCGATGATCCCAGGCGGACCGACCCGGCCCTCGACACGATCATCCCGGACAGCCCCAACCAGTCCTATGACGTCCGGGACGTGATCCGGTCCATCGTCGATGCCGGGGACTTCTTCGAGCCCCATGAGCTCTACGCCCCGAACATCATCGTCGGGTTCGGCCGGCTCAACGGCCGGTCCCTCGGGATCATCGCCAACCAGCCGACCTACATGGGCGGGGCATTGGACATCAACGCCTCGGACAAGGCATCCCGGTTCATCCGGTTCTGCGACGCTTTCAACATCCCGATGCTCACGGTCGCCGACGTCCCCGGCTATCTTCCCGGCTCCGATCAGGAATGGGGCGGGATCATCCGGCACGGCGCCAAGCTCCTCTGGGTTTACTCCGAGGCCACCGTCCCCAAGATGCTCCTGGTAACCCGGAAGGACTACGGCGGCTCCTACCTGGCCATGTGCTCCCGGGACCTCGGCGCCGACTACGCCCTGGCCTGGCCATCGGCTGAAATCGCGGTGATGGGGGCATCCGGAGCGGCCAACATCATCCACAAAAGAGAGATCGACGCGGCCGAGGACAAATCGGCCAAGCGCAAGGAGAAGATCGCCGAGTACGAGGAGCTCTTTTCGAATCCCTATCGAGCCGCCAACCGGGGCTTCATCGACGCGGTGATCGTCCCCGCCGAGACCCGGCCGCGGCTCATCGAGGCGCTCGAGGTGATCTGCACCAAGCGGGAAACCCGCCCGCCCAAGAAGCACGGGAACATCCCGCTGTAATTTCGCCAACCCGAAGCCCCAAGGGAGATTTTCATGAGCGAGACCACCCCGAAGATGACCGCCGCCATGGCAGCGGTGCTCTACTATATTCAATCAGAGGCGGAGGCCGTCATCGCGGCGAGCGCCGCCGCTCCGTCGGCCGAGGCGGCCCGCCCGGAGGCGCCCGCCCCCGCTCCCCCGAAGCTCTGGGGGATCAGCGGCCGCCAGGACATGATGCAGGTCCGGAACATGATGCAGCTCAAAGCCTTTCACGGCGCCCGGGCCCGCTGACGCCCGTCTTGTTGATTGAGCTGTTTTGGAAATCAAAGGAAAGACCTCCGAGGTTTCGGGATAGGCCCCCCGAGGTTTCGTAAAGAGCACAAGGGATTTGGAACCCCATTGCGCCTATAAAGAAAACCTCGGAGGTCTCTTTGCTTATTTAGGCGGGGATGCCGGCCCCCGGCCGATCCGCCGCTCAACCTTTTTTCGCATTAAGGAGACGCCGAGCATGACCGAACATACTCAACTCAAGATGACCGACATGAACTATGACAAGAACCGTCCCAAAGCCGAAAACCCCCTGAAGGTCGAAGACCTCACCTTCCGGGACGGTCACCAGTCCCTTTTTGCCACCCGGGGGCGGACCGAAGACATGCTCCCGGTGGCCGAAATGATGGACGAGGTGGGGTTCTGGGCCGTGGAAACCTGGGGCGGAGCCACCTTCGACACCATGCACCGGTTCCTGAACGAGGACCCCTGGGAACGAATCCGGACCCTCAAGCGGTACATGAAAAAAACCCCGTTTTCCATGCTCCTCCGGGGCCAGAACCTGGTGGGCTATCGGAACTACGCCGATGACCTGGCCAAAGTCTTTGTCGAGCGGGCCGCTGAAAACGGGATGGACATCTTCCGGACCTTCGACGCCCTGAACGACTACCGGAACTTCGAGACGGTGGTTCCCGCCATCAAGGCGGCCGGAAAGCACTTCCAGGGATGCATCTGCTACACCCTCACCGAGCCCCGGCTGGGCGGCGAGGTTTACAATCTCGACTACTACGTGGGCAAGGCCAAGGACCTCGAGGCCATGGGCGCCGACACCGTCTGCGTCAAGGACATGGCCGGGCTCATCGCCCCCTATGACGCCTACGAGCTGATCAAGGCCCTGAAGGCCAACGTCAAAATTCCCATCCACCTTCACAGCCATTTCACCTCGGGGATGTCTTCCATGAGCCACTTAAAGGCGGTGGAAGCCGGGGTGGACATCATCGACACCTGCATGTCCCCGTATGCCTACCGGACCTCCCACGCGGCCATCGAGCCCCTCGTGATGACGCTTCTGGGCACCAGCCGGGACACCGGCTTTGACATCGAGCACATGGCGCGGATCAACGAAATCCTCGAAAAGGAGATCACGCCCAAGTACAAGCATCTCCTGGACGACTCCAAAACCTCGATCATCGACATCAACGTTTTGCTCCACCAGACCCCCGGCGGGATGCTCTCCAACCTCGTCAACCAGCTCCGGGAAATGGACGCCCTGGACAAGATCGGCGATGTTTACCACGAGCTGCCCAAGGTTCGTAAGGACCTCGGCCAGATCCCGCTGGTCACCCCCACCTCCCAGATCGTCGGCATCCAGACGGTCAACAACGTCCTTTTCGACGACGAGAACGAGCGGTACAAGATGATCACCGCCCAGGTCAAGGACCTCTGCTACGGCCTCTACGGCAAGACCGCCGTCCCCATCAACGCCGAGGTCCAGAAAAAGGCCCTCAAGGGCTATCCCCGGGGCGAGGAGCCCATCTCCTGCCGGCCGGCCGAGGTTCTCGAGCCCGAGCTGGACAAGGCCAAGGAGGAAATCAAGGACCTGGCGGTGGACCTCGACGACGTGATCATCTACGCCCTCTACCCCACCACCGGCAAGCGCTTCCTGAAGTGGAAGTACGGCAAGGAGACCCCGCCCAAGGAAGTCATGCCGCGGACTCTCGATGACGTGAAGGCTCAAGACGAGCTGCTCAAGAAGGCCAAGGCCGGCGAGCTGGTGGAGAAGAAGTCGCCGGAGAACGCTCCGGAAAAGGGCGAGGATCTCCGGACCTTCAACGTCTTCGTGGATGAAGAGTACTTCGAGGTGGGCGTTGAGGAAGTGGGCGGGACCCCGCTGATCAGCTACATCCAGCAGATGCAGGCTCAGATGCCGGCCGCTCCAGCGGCTCCGGCCCCCGCTGGTGGCTCCCCGGCTCCGCGTCCGGCGGCTCCCGCGCCGGCGGCGCCCAAGGCCCCGACCAAACCGGCCGCCGCCAAGGCCCCGGCCAAGTCGGAGCCCGCTCCGGCACCGGCCCCCAAAACGGACGTTGCCGGTACCCCGCTGAAAGCCCCCATGCCGGGGATGATCATCCGGTATGATAAGAAGGAAGGCGACACGGTGAGCGCCGGGGAGACGGTGGTCATCCTCGAGGCCATGAAGATGGAAAACGCCCTGCCGGCGCCCGCCGACGGGACCATCAAGGCGATCAACTTCAAGGACGGCGACTCGGTGGCCAAAAACGACGTGCTCTGCGTGATCGGCTAACCCCTGAAGCGACGGACGGGCGCCGGGAATGGCCGGCGCCCCCTTAAGGACCACGAAGGCGAGGATAATCCATGAAGATCCACGAATATCAAGCCAAAGCGCTATTTCAGAAATACGACGTGCCCATCCCCCAGGGCGGGGCCGCGTTCTCGGTGGAAGAGGCCGTCTCCAAGGCCGAGTCCCTCGGCGGCTACCCGGTGGTGGTCAAGGCCCAGATTCACGCCGGGGGCCGGGGCAAGGGCGGCGGGGTCAAGCTGGCCAAGGACTTGAACGAGGCTAAGGCCCACGCCGACGCCATCCTCGGGATGAACCTGGTCACACACCAGACCGGCCCGGCCGGCCAGCCGGTGAAAAAGCTCCTGGTGGAGCAGGGCCTCGACATCGCCAAGGAGCTCTATCTGTCGATCATCCCCGACCGGGCCACCGCCCAGATCGTGATCATGGCATCCGAGGCCGGCGGGATGGACATCGAGCAGGTGGCCGAGGAAACCCCGGAAAAGATCATCAAGGTCCCGGTGGACCCCACCCTCGGGATTCAGGGCTACCACTGCCGGGCGGCCGCTTTCGGCCTCAATCTCCCCCCGGCCGCGGTCAAGGCCTTTATCCCCATGCTGAAAAACCTCTACCAGCTCTTTGTCGATTACGACTGCTCCCTGCTGGAGATCAACCCCCTGGTCCTCACCGGCGATGACCGGGTGATTGCCCTGGACGCCAAGGTCAACTTCGACGATAACGCCCTCTTCCGCCACAAGGACATCGTGGAGCTCCGGGACATCGACGAGGAAGACCCCCTGGAGGTCGAGGCCTCCCAGTACAACCTCAACTACATCAACCTCGACGGCAACGTGGGCAACATGGTCAACGGGGCCGGGCTGGCCATGGCCACCATGGACATTATCAAGCTCGCCGGCGCCGAACCGGCCAACTTCCTCGACGTCGGCGGCGGAGCCTCCGCCGAAATGGTGGAAAACGGGTTCCGGATCATCCTGAGCGACACGAACGTCAAGGGGATTCTCATCAACATCTTCGGTGGGATTCTCCGGTGCGACGTCCTCGCCGAGGGCGTCGTCGAGGCGGCCAAGAAAACCGGGATCAACGTGCCGGTGGTGGTCCGGATGGAAGGGACCAACGTGGAGGCGGGGCGGAAGATACTCGCCGAATCCGGCCTCAATCTCATCACCGCCGTCGATCTGAAGGACGCGGCCGGGAAGGTCGCCGAGCTGGTTCAATAGCCAATCCCCCCAACGATAGCAGCGAGGTTAAGGAACGTGAGCATATTCGTCGATCAAAACACACGCCTGCTGGTTCAGGGAATCACCGGCAGGGAGGGACAGTTTCACACCCGGCAGTGCATCGCCTACGGCACGAAAGTGGTGGCCGGGGTCACGCCGGGCAAGGGCGGCCAGGACATGGACGGCGTCCCGGTCTTCAACACCGTCCGGGACGCGGTTGAAAAAGCCGGAGCCAATGCCAGCATGATCTTCGTGCCCCCGCCTTTTGCCGCCGACGCCATCATGGAAGCGGCCGACGGCGGCGTGGACGTCATCGTGGCCATCACCGAGGGCATCCCGGTCCTCGACATGATGAAGGTCAAAAACTACCTGAAGGACAAGCCGGTCCGGCTCATCGGCCCCAATTGTCCGGGGATCATCACTCCGGGCGAGTGCAAGATCGGGATCATGCCCGGGCCGATCCACAAGGAAGGCGGCCCGGTGGGCGTGGTCTCCCGGTCGGGGACCCTGACCTACGAGGTGGTCCATCAGCTCACCCTCCAGGGGATCGGGCAGACCACCTGCATCGGGATCGGCGGGGACCCGGTCAACGGGACCAACTTCATCGACTGCCTGTCGGCCTTCCAGGCCGACTCCCAGACGACCGGGATCGTGATGGTGGGCGAAATCGGCGGGAACGCCGAAGAGGACGCCGCCGAGTACATCAAGGCCAATGTCACCAAGCCGGTGGTGGGCTTCATCGCCGGACTCACCGCCCCCCCGGGCCGGCGGATGGGCCATGCCGGAGCCATCATCAGCGGCAGCAGCGGCACGGCCCAGAGCAAGGTTGCCGCCATGAAGGCCGTCGGCATCCACGTCTGCGAGAATCTCGGCCGGCTGGGCGAGATCTGCGCGGAGGCATTCGCCTAAGCCAAGTCGAATTAAGTCCGTTTGTTTATGAGGGCCGTTTCGCGGAAGACGCGGGGCGGCCCTTTTTATCGTGAAAATACATTAGTGCTGAGGACTGAGGACTGAGTGATGAGGAATAGAGACCTCCGAGGTTTCCAAATCTTTGGATACCACGGTGGTCTTTTTTGTCTCCTGGGAGCGCGGGCGTCCCGCCCGCATTATGTAGGGGCGGACCTATGTGTCCGCCCGTTATGGGCAAACACGAGGGGTTGCCCCATAAGGTGAGACCTCCGAGGTTTTGTTTGGAAAGACCTCCGAGGTTTTGGGAAGACCTCGGAGGTTTGGAAACCTCGGAGGTCTCTTTGCTGGAAACCTCGGAGGTCTCTATCGGCGCC
>CAZWGY010000199.1:0-8243 GCA_964633575.1 uncultured Desulfobacteraceae bacterium | reverse complement strand
TTTTCATCCGGGAAAATTCTTTTGACGGCATCGGATCGGATGGTGTAATATAAGCTGAAAATTTCGTAAGGACTGTCGTTTCACTTATCGCATGTTCCGGAAAGACCGTCCGCAATGATTCCCCGCTCACCAATTGGCCCCTGTGGGCCATCTGATCCAGCCATTGGCACCGGATGCGGAGACGGCCGATAGAACGGTAATTGAAAAGAGGCGAGTCCTTCCTTCCACCCTGTTTTCCTCCGCTTTCGGAGGAGATGATCAGGAGGTGCCCCATGCAGGAGAATCCTTCTCCGGATTCGCGGTGCAGCTACCGGGCCTTCAGCCGCAAGCCCGATGAGATCCCCATCCGTTACGCCTATTATGAAAACGCCCGCACCCGGCACTCGGCCGTCATGTATAACCGGTGCGAGGGCGGCCTGTACCTTGAAACCGGAGATCCGCTGGCGCCCGGGTCGGACATCTTCGTGCTCCTCGGCGACGGAAACGGCGAGCCGGATTCGAACGAGACTTACCGGGCCAACGTGATGTGGTGCCGCCGGGTGGAGCGGCCCGGCGGAGCGACTTACGGCGTCGGAGTCCGTTTCATGCTCAACATCTGCCACCAGTGCGGGCAGCGGATGCCTCATCTCCAGATCCACCGGACGGACGGCTATGTTATCCTCTGTACGGATTGTGCCGATAAGCTCGAAAGCCTGTCGAACGGCCGGCTCAAGGAGAGCATCGACAAGTATATTCAGGGAAACGTCGTTTGAGGTCCGGGGAGACGGGCGGTTTGTCTCCCCGGAACCGCGGAGGGATCAGGCCTTCGGGGCCTTGGGGGGACTGACCGCCGCCTCGCCGTCCACCACCACCGTGCCGTCGGCATTGACGCAGGTGGTTTTAAGCACGGCGCGGTTTTTTTCGGGGATCAGTTCAGCCACTTCGACGCGGGCCGTGATGGTGTCCCCGATGCGGACCGGGGCCCGAAAGGCCAGGTTCTGCTTGAGGTAGATGGTGCCCGGGCCGGGGAGCTTCATTCCGATGACGGCGGAGATGAAGCCGGCCGACAGGATGCCATGGGCGATCCGGCCCTTGAAAAAGGTATTCCGGGCGTACTCCTCGTCGATATGCGCCGGGTTCAGGTCTCCGCTGATCCCGGCAAAGAGGTAGATATCCGTTTCCGTTACGGTTTTGGTAAACTCATCGGCGTCTCCCACTGAAAGCTGGTCGATGGTTCTTCCCATGATCATCCGTCTCTCCTCCTTATTTTATCTATCCTTTAGAATCAGATGCTAAGCTAAAACCAGGACCGGTGGCTCCAGATATCCTGTTCCAGATCCCGTTTATCTTCCTGGAGCGACAGGTACATGGATGCGTTCTGGATGGCCAGCCCGCCCTGATGGGCCAGGGCCGCGGCCAGCATGATATCGTCTTCGGTGAACTCCCGCTTCACGCCGCTGTAAAGCCGCATGACGCCGATCACGTCTTCCCGGGCGTGGATCGGAACGCTCAGGATGGAGACGATCCTCTCGGCCCGCTTCTCCTCCCGGTACTGGACGCCCTCATCGGTGGATGCGTCCCGGACCACGCTGACCTTTTTCTTGAGCGCCTCGGTAATGGATGCCTCGGCATAGACCGGCCCCTTGTTGAGGTAGGTTTCGCTGAGGCCGTAGCTGGCCACCACCTCGAGGGTTTTCTGGTCTTCGTCCAGCAACCGGATGGACACCGCCTTGACGTCGAAGATTTCGGCGACGTCGGCGGAGAGGACGTGGAGTATCTTTTTCACGTCGAGGGTTTCATTCATGCTGACGGCCATGTCGTGGAAGATCTCGGTGTTCATTCGGATCCGGTCCACCAGCCGGGCGTTTTCAATGGCGATCCCCCCCTGATGGGCCAGGGCGATGATCAGGTTGACCAGGTTTTCGGGGAAATCCCGGCGGACCCCGCTGTAGAGCCGGAGTTCCCCGATGACCTGGTCCCCGGACTTGACCGGCACTCCGAGGACCGAGACGATCCCTTCGGCCTTGGATTCCTCGGGATACTGGAGCCGGGGGTCGGTGGCCACGTCATCGATGATGACGGTCTGGTCCCGGAGAATCTCGGACACCACTTCGCTTTTGTCGGCCGAGATGGGCCCCTTGTTGATGAAAGTCTCGCTCAGCCCATAAGATGCCACCATGTCCATCATCCGGGTCTCCGGGTTGAAAAGCCGGATGGAGACCCCCTTCATCCCGAAGGTCTCGCCGATGTCGGCCGACAGGATGTGGAAAATCTTCCGGACGTCCCGGCTGGAGTTGATGCTGGACGAGAAGCTGTAAAAGAGCCGGGAGTTCTGGTCGAGCCGTTCGAAGAGCCGGGCGTGCTGGATGGCGATCCCGCCCTGCTCGGCCAGGGCGGTCAGAAAGTCCACCTCGTCCTCGGAAAAATCCCGGGGCTCGGCGGTGTAGAGCGACAGGACCCCGATGCCCTTGCCCTCCACCATCACCGGCACCGCCAGGATGGAGGCGATCCCCTCCGCCTGCTTGGCCTCGTGGTTATCCAGGCGGGGGTCCGAGGTGGCGTCCCGAAAGGCGAGATAGCCGCCGGCCGCCAGAATCTCCTTGACCGCCGTCTCGATCCGCATGGGCTCGGCGTGAAGATAATCCTCGGATAGCCCTCTCTGGGCCATGGGGACGGAAAGCCCACGCTCCTCGTCGGCCAGAAACAGACAGGCCGCCTTGGCCGACATGGTGTCGATGGCGCTCCGGACGATGAGGCCGAGCAGCTCATCGGTGTTCAAGGTGGTGCCGAACGCCTTGCTGATTCGGCAAAAGGTTTTGAAATAGTTGGTTTCCTGGGTCATGATATCTCCTTGGTCCCGATTGAGCGGATCAGCTATCGCGATGGTTTCCTGGCCGCGGAACGGGTTTTGGCGGGTTGGGGCCGGCCGCCTGACGACCGCGTGGAGGCTTTCGTAGGCCGGGGGGTGTCGGCGGTTTTCGCCTTTCGTCCGGAACGCCGGGCGGGCGGCTCCGACTCGGGCTCTTCGGTCTCCGCGGTCTCCTCGGGCTCCCTCGCCTTGAGCCACTTGAGGATCTTTGGCGCGAACTCCTTCTGGCACTTGGAGCTGACGTAGATCCCGATGTGGCCGGTGTTCATGCATAGGTCCTCGGTGTCCGAGCTGCCCACGTGCCGGGTCAGGTGTTCACAGGCGGCCGGCGGCACCAGGTGGTCGTACTTGCCGTAGATGTTGAGCAGGGGCATGGTGAGGTTCTTCAGGTCCACCCGCTGGTCCCCGAGCATCAGCTTGCTCTGGATGAGCAGGTTTTTCCGGTAGCAGTCCTCGATGAACTGTTGGAACGTGGCTCCGGGGACGTCCGGGCTGTCGAAGATCCACTTCTCCATCCGGACGAAGTTTTCCACGAATTTCCGGTTGTCCATGTTTTCCAGGAAACCGACGTATTTGTCGATGATCAGACGGGCGGGGTTCAGGAGCAGAAATCCGAGGTTCATGATGTCTGCCGGCATGTTGCCATAACCGTCGGCCATCATGTCGGCCCGGGTGTTCCGCATCCAGATGTGCAGGAGCCCCGTGTCGGTGTCGAAGTTGGTCGGAGTGACGGTGGTGACGAGGTTTCGGACCTTGTCGGGGTGGAGCGAGGCGTACATGACCGAAAATGCTCCGCCCATGCAGATTCCCATGAGGTTGATCCGGGGCAGATCGTGGCGCTTCCGGATGAAATCGATGACCCGGTCCATGTAGCCGTTGACGTGGTCGTCGATGGTCAGATACTGGTCCTTCCGGGTGGGGTAGCCCCAGTCGATCATGTAAACTTCCAGGCCGTTATTGAGGAAGGTCTGGATGACGCTCCGGCCCTCCTGAAGGTCGAGCATGGTCTCCCGGTTGATGAGGGCGTAAGTGATCAGCAGCGGGAGCTTGTGGGTGACGGTTTCCGGCCGGTAGTGCTTGAGCTTGATCCGGTCTTCCTCGTAAACCACATCGTAAGGCGTCTTGGACAGGTCAGTATCCAGCGGCCCGAGGAGGACCTCCGAGGCTCGCTGTGCCCTTTCCTTGGTTTTTTCGGTGCTTTCGGCGAGCTTTTTCAGGATCAGGTCAACGGCGATTTTGGGCTGAGTCATAGGCGTCTCCTTAGGGGCGCGGGTTAATCGGACGATTCTTCCATGGCCTTGGCCAGCGCTTTGACCTGTTTCTTGAGATTGTAAATGTCTTTATAGAGGGCGTCCATCTCCCGGTAGGTGGGGACGGGGAGCGACTGGAGAACGTCGCAGAGAAAGTCTTCCCGGGCCTTTTTGTAGGCGACGAGGGATTCAATGGTGTTGGAGAGGACCTGGGTGTACTCCGACGACTTGAGCAGGTTCATGTAGTGCCCCTCGAGGATCTGGACCCACATATTATAGTAAGCCTTGGTGTCGTCGTGGAGCTCTCCGCTTTCGGCCAGCTCCTCGAGCTTTTCCTGCATGACCATCGCCGATTTTTCCAGCGGAAGATAGAACATGTGCAACAGCTCACCCAGGGATGCCTGGTAAATGTTGTACTTGTCGATAAACCGGTTGTAACGCTCCTGGTAGAACCGGGTCAGGCCGAGGGCGGGGGCGTTGAGGACTTTCTGGATATCGTTTTCGTAGATTTCCCGAAAGGTTCGGAAAAGGCTGGGGTCGATGTCATCGAAGGAATAGGCCTGGGTCTGCCGGCCGACCTTCGCGGCCCGTTCCAAAAGCTTATTCTGCATGACCAGAAAGCCGTCCCAGAACTGCTGGCCGATGGTGCCGATCAGTTCGGGAACCGCTTCCATTCCATGGATGGAATCGCTGAGCGAGTCCGGGTCGCTCATGGACCCGATCAGGGACTGGATGACTTTCTGGGCCGTCTCCCAGGTCTTGTAAGCCTTAAAGGTGGCGCCGGAGGCCGCATCCGGCCGGGATGTTCGCTCTTCGGCCGAAGATGTATCGACCCCGGTCATGCCGGGCATCTCGCTCCAGACCGAAAAGGCCATTTTCAACCAGTCGTTGAAAAAATCGAGCGGATTGGGTGGCGCCTGCTGGTGATCTGACATGGTGGACTCCGTTTCGGTGTGGGTTCGGGCTCCGCCGGCGTCATAAAGCAGAAGGCATTATAAACGAACCGGCGGTGAAGGACAAGGGGTCAGCTCAAAGACTTGCCGTTTTCCGGCGCCTCCTCCCGATCCTCATTGAAAAACGGCCCGAAGCCCGATCGTTCGGTGAAAAGCCGTTCGGTGATGGTTGACAGGTCCATGCCCAGCTCCAGGCAGATTCGGATCTGCTCGTCCACGCTCTTTTTATAGTTCAGATAGGTCTGCAAGGTTCGTTCGAGGTACTTGTCGAAGAACTCGCTCAGAACGTCCTCACCGGAGCGGATGAGCAGGTGAAGAAGGGAGGCGGGCAGGAGGCTGTTGTGGTTCCGGGCCCGCTCCATGATGATCTGAGTCAGGATAAAGGCGGTGACGTCCTCTTCGGTCTTGGCGTCAAGGACCTGGACATGGCGCCCTTCACGGATCATCCGGGCGACATCGCGAAGGGTCACGTAGCTGCTGTGCTCCGTGTCGTACAGGCGTCGGTTCGGGTATTTTTTGAGGACGAGCTTGGGCTGATTCACAAAACCTCCTGGGGGCCGAAGGGGTCGGCCGAATTGTCATACTGCACCATTTTTCCGGGTTCAGGCGTCCGGATTCGCGGTCAGTGTGACACGGATGAATGGGAAAGTCAACCTTTATTTAAATAGTTATCGATTTGGCCGGCTGAAGCGGGAAAAATTTGTGCAGCGCAACATTTTCTCCTTGACACCGGCTGCTTTCCTCGTTACCTTATCACCAGTGATCACGACACCGCCGATGACGGCGGATGCGGGATCGGCCGGTAACCCACAACCCCAATGTTTTGGAGGTGTACCATGGAGTCCACGAAGATGGCTCAGCAGATGATCGAGTTTCAGAAGACCTTGTTCGAGAACAGCTTCAATGCCATCAGCATGATCCTCGACCAGACGGAGCAGATGGCCAACAGCTTTTTAGGTCAGATGCCCGGAATCACCGAGGACGGCCGGAAGACCATCAACGAGTCCATATCCTTTTATAAAAAGGCCCGTGAAAATTTCAAGGCCGCGGTGGACGAAGGCTTTACTCGGATGGACAAGATTTTTACCGAAAAATAATCTCGATCCGGAGACCCCGGATGAAAGGAGTAACCCAGATGGATCAAAAACGGATGTTTAAGCAGATGATCGACTTTCAGAAGAAGACCTTCGACAATTCCTTTGCCGCCATGACGACTCTCCAGGAGCAGGGCGAGAAGATGATGAACGCCTTTCTCGATCAGGCTCCGTGGCTGCCCAACGACGGGAAGAAGGTGATCAACGACTGGCTCAAGACCTATAAAACCGGCCGGGAGAATTTCAAAAACATGGTGGAGACCAATTTCAGCAAGGTCGATGATTACTTTGAGGGGATGGAGAAGACGGAGTCCAAGGAAGGCGCCTGATAGCGGGCGGGCATTTCAGATGGTATCGGCGGCGCCGAATCCGGCCCGTCGATTACATCGGATGCCCTATTGATTCGGAACGGGCGATGGAATAAGATGAGAATTGATTTCCATGGCCGGTCCGAATCCCACCGGTCGATTCCCTTCCGCCGGCGGCCTCGCCGGGCCGCCGGTTTTAACAAGATCCCGAGGAGAACGTTATGTATCAAATGAATCCGTTTGCTATCCCCCCGGCAGGTTGCGATCCTGAGGGGCTTTCCGACAAGCTGATGGCTCCGCTGACCATCCTGGCCGACCAGGTGAACGCCATCAACCATACTGTTGCGGGCTTTTCAAAATATGTTAACGACTTTCTGCTTCCCTTCGTGGTCTCCACCCAGTACTTCCGCAACGTGGAAAGTGAGCGGATGATCACCACCTCCCCTTGGGACAGCTTCCAGTCCTACCTGGAATTACTGGAATTCAATTACGACCTCTCCAGCCGGAATTTCCAGGCCACGCTCCGGGCCATCAACGACTACGGCAATCAGGAGATGAAGCGTGCTCTTGAGGCCGTTGCCAACTCGCTAACCTGCTCGTCCGGAGAGAACGTGGAGGATTATGTGAGTCGGCAGGCGCGGATGTTGGAAATGGTCAGCCGGGTTTACCCCCAGGCCATCGCCGATATCGAGCCGGAATACGGTTTTCATTTCGAGCGAGGGCGGGATGAGCTGGTGGCGGAGACCGACCGCTTCTTACTCTACCAGGTCATGCCCACAGATCCGTCGATAACCGTTAATCCCACCGGCAAGCCGATTCTCATTGTGCCGCCCTATGTTCTCGGCGCCAACATCCTCGGCTTTCTTCCCGGGGAAAACCGGTCTTATACCCACTGCTTCGCCAACCAGGGAATCCCCACTTACATCCGGATTCTCAAGGACATCCAGAAGACGCCGGCTCTCCAGACGATGACCGGTGAGGACGACACCCGGGATACGGCCTTTTTCTGCGACAAGATCATCGAGCGCCAAGGCAAGCCGGTGACCTTGAACGGCTATTGTCAGGGCGGTTATATGGCGGTCTGCAACCTTCTTACCGGTGAGCTCGATGACCGGGTTGACGCGTTGCTTACCTGTGTGTCACCCATGGACGGGACTCGCAGCACGGGCTTGAAGGATTTCCTCACTACCCTCCCTCCCCGATTCAACGATCTGGCTTACGGGACCAAAACCCTGCCGAACGGCAACCAGGTCGCCGACGGCCTGCTCATGGGATGGGTGTACAAGCTCAAGAGCATCGAAAGCGAGACGCCGATGGTGGCTTTTTTCCGGGACATGATGATGCTGCGGCCCAAAAACGATAAGCCGGCCAAGATCAGCAAGACCGCCGCGGCCCTGAATTACTGGCTCGCCAACGAGCGGACCGACCTGCCGCTCTGTATTACCGAAATGAGCTTCGCATCCTATAATATTCCGATTTCCGAGGACGGGACCCTGCCGGTTAAGCTGTTTGGCCGATCCCTCAACTTCAAGCGGATCGCGGAAAAGGAGATCCCCTGGCTGATCTGCTATGGGGAGCGGGATGATCTGGTGGAAAAGGAGACGGCGCTGGCGCCGGCCGACTTTATCGACGTGGAGATTTCCCCCTTTCCCAAGGGCCATGTGGCCATTGCCACATCCTGGTCCGATCCCCGCTCGGAATTCGCGCTTCACACCCGTTTTGGTGAGAACAAGCAGTATCGCGGCCCGGTCCGATTTCAGCTCGACCTCGACCGTGAGCTCTCGGGTGAG
>CAZWGY010000198.1:6201-8267 GCA_964633575.1 uncultured Desulfobacteraceae bacterium | reverse complement strand
AATCATCAATCATCAATCATCTGCCCCCGAGCGGGCGGAAAGGCGGATTTATTATATGGATGACCGCGCCAGGACCCTGGCAGACCGAATCTCCGAAATCTTTGAAGCGGGACTCGATGTCCCGGCCGAAGTGATGGGTTTCATCGAATCCACCCTGGCCGACCCATCCCCCGAAGGCGTGGCGGCCATCCTTCACGATCCCGAAGACAGCGAAGCCGATACCCTGGCCGAGCTGATCTTTTTCCCCGACGAGGCCGTTCAGATGGCCCTGGAAGATCACCTGACGACGGCCGGCTTCACCGCCGCCGACCAGCCGGCAATCGCCGCCGCCCTCGGGGACCGGCCCCGGTTTGTCCGGCTCCGGTTTCCCGGTGGCGGGACGCCGATAACCGTTCCGCTGTCCCCATCGGCAGCCGAGGCGTTTGTGGCCCGCCTGCATATCAACTGCCATCCGGATGACCGGATCAGCGAGGCAATCGCGGGCGTTGGCGCGTCGGCCGACGAGCCCCGGTACCGGGTCCGGCTCCGCAATTCCCGGCTGGCCTGGACCCAGCCCCGGGTCGATTTCCTCCGCCGGTTTTTCGAAACTTTCGGGTCCGATTCGGCCGATGCCCTGCCGCTTCTGGACCGGGTTCTGGGATGGCTCTCCGATATCGCCCCGGACCGGCCGGTAATCGACGGTCTGGCGGAGAAGAAGCGGGAGGCCCGCCGGGTCCTCGAGCTGGCCGAGGGGTTCGAGCGGAAACGGCGGGCCGGCAACGTCGAGACCCTGGCCATGCAGGGCATCCGGATTCCCCACATCGACACGGCGGAGGTCTTCGCTTCGATTGCCGCCATCGACCGCATCACCCTGGCCATCCACGGAACGATCCTCCCGGACGATCCGGCGCCGGTCCGGATGGACGTGGACGCCGGCGAGGCGGCGGTCCGCCGGATGGTGGAGCGCCTCAGTTGACCGCCGGTTCCGGTCACCGGAGGCAATGGTGAATGAGCAACGCGGCTTTCCCCCTATTGACTCCGACTCCGAACTTATGAAATAACGATGGAAATTCCGGTGTAGGGGCAAACC
Organism: uncultured Desulfobacteraceae bacterium; assembly: GCA_964633575.1. Classification (GTDB taxonomy): domain Bacteria; phylum Desulfobacterota; class Desulfobacteria; order Desulfobacterales; family JAABSP01; genus CAYNGG01. The sequence goes on along the minus strand of CAZWGY010000198.1, from coordinate 7,198 downwards.
TGTGTGTTTGCCCATAACGGGCGGACACGCGGGTCCGCCCCTACCCCGCCCCGCATCGGACCGGCGGGGGAATCGGGTGATCCCAGTCCCGGAGGCGTTCGATCATGTCGATTTTCCATCGCGGAAAGGAGTTAAAAGAGCGTATGGCCCACGCCCGCCAATTGACGCCCCCCCCGCGCCCTGACCCCGGGGGCGGACCGTCGGCATCCGGAGAGCGTTTCGGGTTCCAGGGTCGGGAGGTCCGGCGAGGGCCCGACGGCACCGAAATGAAAGGCCGGTTCAAGGACGGGAAGCTCCAGGGTCAGGGGATCGTGACCTTTCCGGACGGCAAAATCTACAAGGGGCAGCTCAAGGACGGGGCTTTCCACGGGCAGGGGACCCTCATCTACCCCAGCGGCACCAAGTACATCGGCCATTTCCGGAACAACCGGCGCCACGGCCAGGGGGTGATGACCTTCTCCAACGGCTTCCGCTACGTCGGCGAATTCCGGAAAAACCGCTCCAACGGGCACGGCAAGCTGGTCTTCCCCGACGGCACCGAATACACGGGGGCATTCCGGGACGGCCGGTTCCACGGCCAGGGAACCATGCGCTTTCCGGGCGGCGCCGTTTACGAAGGCCAGTTCAGGGATGACAAGCGCCATGGTCAGGGGGTGATGACCTTCCCCAACGGCTTCAAATACAGCGGCGGGTTCGTGAACAACCGCTCCAACGGGCAGGGGACCCTCCGCTTTCCCGACGGGACCGTTTACGAAGGGGGCTTTAAAAACGACCGCCGCCATGGCCAGGGAATCGTCACCTACCCGGACGGGACCCGTTACGAGGGCCAGCTTCGGAGCGACAAATACGAGGGGCAGGGCCGGCTCACTTTGCCGGACGGGACGGTTTACGAAGGCGGGTTCGCTGATGACCGCTACCACGGCTATGGGGTGGTCATCCATCCCGACGGCAGCCGGGAGAGCGGCCGGTTTGAAAACGGTCTGCTCCGGAAGCCGGA
>CAZWGY010000198.1:0-6101 GCA_964633575.1 uncultured Desulfobacteraceae bacterium | reverse complement strand
CCTCCAGCCGCCGACGCCCCGGAAACCGAACCGGCCACCCTGGACGCGGTCCTGGCCGGCATGGAAAAGCGGTACGAGGGGTCGGGATTTTCCGCCCAGTTTGACCAGGAATCCACGGTGGCGGCCATGGACATCACCGACCGGGCCTCGGGCCGCCTCTGGGTCAAATCCCCGGGGATGATGCGGTGGGAGTACGAAACCCCGGAGCCCCAGGTGATCGTCACCAACGGAAAGACCCTCTGGGTTTACCGCCCGGTGGACAACCAGGTGATGCTGGGAAGTGCTCCGCTGATGTTCGACGAGGGGCGGGGAGCCGGGTTTCTTTCGGACGTTTCGGTGATCCGGGATCGGTTCGAGGTGGCTCTGGTGCCGTCGGATGACCCCGGCTATTACCATCTCGGGCTGGTGCCCAGGGGGGAGGGCTTCGACATCACCCGGATCGACCTCTTCGTCTCCCGGCAAACCCACGATATCCATCGGATCATCTCCAGAAACGCTTACGGGGATGAAACCCGGATCTACATCGGGGACTACCGCTTCGATCTGGGGCTGACGGACGAGCGGTTTACCTTTGAGATTCCCGAGGGGGCCGATGTGGTCCGACTGGAGGAGTAATGGCCATGGCCGCTGATCCATCTTCATCGGCAATCGACCGGATCCGGAGCCTTTTGGCGGAGCGAAACGGTATCCTTCTGGCTCACAACTACGAGCCGCCGGAAATTCAGGATATGGCCGACCTGTGCGGGGATTCGTTAGAGCTGAGCATCCGGGCGGCGGAGACCGACGCGGCGGTGATCGTCTTCTGCGGAGTTCATTTCATGGCCGAAACCGCATCCATCCTCTCGCCGGACAAGACGGTCCTCCTTCCGGTCCCGGACGCCGGCTGCCCGATGGCCGACATGATCACCCCGGAAGCCCTGGCGGAACGTCAGGCGGAGTTGGGACCGATGCCCACCGTGACTTATGTCAACTCCCCGGCCGCGGTCAAAGCCCGGTCAACGGTCTGCTGCACATCGGCCAACGCCGTGTCGGTGGTCAATGCCCTGGACGCCCCGGAGGTCCTCATGGGGCCCGACCGGAACCTCGCCCTTTACACGGCCCGGCACACGGAAAAAACGGTCCGGATCTGGGAAGGATATTGCCCCGTCCACGACCGGCTCACCGCCCAGGCCGTCCGCCGGGCCCGGGCCGCTCACCCGGAAGCGGTCTTCATGGCCCATCCCGAGTGCCGGCCGGAGGTGATCGACCTGGCCGACGCCGTGCTCAGCACCTCGGGGATGATCCGTTACGCCGGCACGGTCACGGCGAGGGAATTTCTGGTGGGCACCGAGTCGGGGATTCTCCATCCGCTGAAAAAGGCCCATCCGGACCGGATTTTCCACCCGGTCTCGGAGGAGATGGTTTGTCCGGACATGAAGAAGATCACCCCCGCTGACGTGATCCGGAGCCTGACGGAGATGACCGGCGAGGTCCGGGTGCCCCCGGAGGTCCGGGAGCCGGCCCTGGCGGCGGTGCGGCGGATGATCGAGATCGGGAGTTAGGTCACGTATTCGTCGGGGATGTCGGCGTTGGTGTGGATTTTCTGGACATCCTCGCAGTCGTCCAGGGCCTCCATCAGCCGGACCATTTGCTCAGCCTCCTTGCCGTCGAGGTTGGCGGTGGTCTGAGGCAGGAGGGTGACCTCGGCGTCGGAAAAGGGAATGCCGGCGGCTTCCACCGCCGCCCGGACCGCCTCGAAATCCTCGGGGGCGGTGATCACATCGAAGCTCTCCCCCTCATCCCGGACGTCCTCGGCACCGGCATCAAGGGCCACTTCCATGAGTTCGTCCTCGTCGGCGTCCGGTTTAGCCACGGACAGATAGCCTTTCTTGTCGAACATCCAGGCCACGCAACCGGCCTCGCCGAGGCTCCCCCCGTGCTTGCTGAAAATGTGGCGGATCTCGGAGACCGCCCGGTTCTTGTTGTCCGACAGCGATTCCACGAAGATGGCGGCCCCGCCGGGACCGTAGCCCTCGTAGGTGCTCTCCTCGTAACTGACCCCTTCCAGCTCGCCGGTGCCCTTCTTGATGCCCCGCTCGATGTTATCCTTGGGCATGTTTTCAGTCTTGGCCGCGGCGATGGCGGTCCGGAGCCGGGGGTTGGCGTCGGGGTCGCCCCCGCCCATCCGGGCGGCCACGGTGATCTCCTTGATCAGCTTGGTAAAAATTTTGCCGCGCTTGGCGTCGGCGGCCCCCTTTTTATGCCGGATGGTTGACCATTTGCTGTGTCCTGACATGGTGTCTCCTTATCGTTTCCCCAGGCCGATGAGGTAAATCTCCCGGCTGGCCTTCCGGCTGCTCTGGGGTTTAAAGGTTTTTTGGGTCTCAAACGCCTTCCGGACCCGATCCGAAACGGCCTCCACATCTTCTCCCTGAAAGACCTTGCAGACAAATCGTCCGCCTTCGACCAGGACCGCCCCGGCGATCTCCAGAGCCCGTTCGCAGAGCGCAACCGAGCGGGCGGTGTCCACGACCCGGTTGCCGGTGGTCGAAGGAGCCATATCGCTCATCACCACATCAAAAGGGCTTCCGAGGGCCTCGACGGTACCCGGTTCCAGGACGTCACCCACCCGGGCGGCGGCCTGAGCGGGCAGAGGGATGGTTACCGGGGCCGGATCGATCCCGACGGCCGTCCCCGACGGCCCGGTCAGTTCGGCGGCGTGGATGAGCCACGACCCCGGCGCGCAGCCCAGGTCAAGAACCCGGTCGCCGGGCCGGATCAGGCGGACCTTCTTCTGGATCTCCTTGAGCTTGTAAACGGAGCGGGCCGGGTACTTCTCGTCCCTGGCCCGTCGAGTGTAATGGTCCTGCCAGGGGTTGCCCCTGGAACGACGACGTTTCATATCCATAAGCGCATCCGGTGTCAAGATATAGACGTTCAGGTTAAAACAGCCGCTCCACCGCTTCCAGGACGTTTCGGATGCCGGCCACTTCGATGTCCGGGATGGCGGGGAGCCGGCGGAGGTTGCTTTCGGGGACGTAGCACCGGGAAAAACCCATTTTCCGGATCTCGGCCACCCGGAGGCCCACGTGCTGGATGGCCCGGACCTCGCCGGTGAGGCCCACTTCGCCCAGCGCCACCGTCCCGTCGGGGACCGGCCGGTCGAGAAAGGAAGATGCCACCGCCGCCACGATCCCCATGTCCACGGCCGGCTCGTCAACCTTCACCCCGCCGGCCACGTTCAAAAAGATATCATGGCCCATGAGCTGCATCCCGAGCTTCTTTTCCAAAACCGCCACCAGGAGGGCCACCCGGTTGGAGTCGAGGCCGAGGACCGTCCGCCGTGGCGTTCCCAGGTGGGAGCTGGTCACCAGAGCCTGGAGCTCCACCAGGATCGGCCGGGTCCCCTCCATGCTGGCGGTAACGATGGAGCCCGGCGTGTTCTCGGCCCGCTCGGACAAAAAGACCGCCGACGGGTTGGTCACCTCGGCCAGACCGGCCTCCTTCATCTCGAAAACCCCGATCTCGTTGGTGGAACCGAACCGGTTCTTTACAGCCCGGAGTATCCGGAAGACGTGGCTCCGGTCCCCCTCGAAATAAAGGACCGTGTCAACCATGTGCTCCAGAAGGCGGGGCCCGGCGATGGACCCGTCCTTGGTGACGTGCCCCACCAGAAAGGTGGGGATTCCCGATCGCTTGGCCATGAGCATCAGCCGCATGGCCGACTCCCGGACCTGGCTGACGCTCCCCGGCGCCGATGATAATTCGGCGTTGTAAAGGGTCTGGATCGAGTCGATCACCAAGACGTCCGGGGCCTCGCTTTCCGCCATGGCCAAAATGGTGTCGAGGTCCACCTCGGCGGCCACCAGGAGGTTCGGCGACAGGGTGTTGAGCCGGTCGCTTCTGAGGCGGATCTGCCGAACCGATTCCTCGCCGGAAATATACAGCACCCGGCGCCCCCCGGCGGCCAGGCCGTAAAGGGCCTGAAGGGTGAGCGTGGATTTCCCGACACCGGGGTCCCCGCCGATGAGCACCAGGCTCCCGGCCACCAGCCCGCCTCCCAGAACCCGGTCGAGCTCCTGAATCCCGGTGGGCAGCCGGTCCTCGGCGGTCATCTCCACCGAATCGATGGGGACCGGCCGGTTGGGAGCTGATTCCGGCCGCTTTCCGGCGGACGACCGGCCCGGCGCGGCCCGCTCTTCGGCCAACGTGTCCCAGCGGCCGCAGTCGGGGCATTTCCCCATCCATTTGGGCGTCTGGTACCCGCAGTGCTGACAGGTGTAGATTGTCTTCGAACTCTTTTTCATCTCCGGTTGTCCTCGGCCGTTTTCATTTGACAACCCCCTCTTTACCATGTCATGTAAGCGGTATCAAGATGGCCCGTGGTGATTGACGACAACCTTTGAAAACCGACGTAATCCTTGAACGGAGTGGCTCATGCTCACCGCCGGACGATTCCGCCGCAAACCGGCCATGGGAACCTCATGGCTGGCTCTGATGCTTCTCATCCCGGCCCTGGCACTGGGGGCCGAAGCATTCTCACCCTTCGGGAGCCTCCAGCAGCGCCTGGTCAAAGACGGGTTCAGCCCGGCCTATATCCAGCGGCTCTACGCCGATCCCCGGGCCGGGTTCGACACCCGGGGGGTTTCCCTCTACTTTGTTCACCGGGAAAGCAGCCTGAATTACGACCAGTTCCTCGATGCCGCCCCCATCGCAAAGGCCCGGCAATACATGGCCGACCACGCCGAGGCCCTGACCCGGGCCGAACGCCGCTACGGGGTGGACCGCGAGGTGATCACGGCCATCGCCCTGGTCGAGACCCGGCTGGGGACCTACGTGGGGAAGCGGGCGGTCTTCAACACCCTTTCCACCATGGCGGCCCTGGCCGACACCGCCGTCCGAAACCGCCTCTGGGCGGATGTCTCCGGAGACACCCGCCTCTCCCGGACCGCCTTCGAAGACAAGGCCCGGTCCAAGGCGGGCTGGGCCTACAACGAGCTTCGGGCCTTTCTGACCTACGTCGGCACCGAAGAAAACCTCGACCCTCTGGAAATCCAGGGCTCCTATGCCGGGGCCATGGGGATCTGCCAGTTCATGCCGAGCAACATCGGCAAGCTGGCCGCCGACGGCAACGGCGACGGCCGGATCAACCTCTTCGACCATGACGATGCCATCATGAGCATCGCCTCCTACCTCAACCACTACGGCTGGTACCAGGGGATTCCCGAGGACGGGGCCTACAAGGCCGTTTACCGGTACAACCACAGCCGCTATTACGTGAACACGATCCTCGAGATCCGGCGGGTACTGAGCAAGACATGATCAGCGATACCGTCACCTTTTTCATCGCCGTGGGGGCCTTTTTCTACCTGATCACCTGTCTGGCGATCTTCGACATCGCCCGGAAGGATTTCGGCTCCCTGGCCTTCAAGCTCTTATGGGGCCTGATCGCCCTGATTCCCTTTATCGGGGTGATCATTTACTTTCTGATCGGGTTCCGCCTGGGGAAGGTTCCGGTCCGGACGCCGGCAAAAAATGTTTGACAAGCCCATTCCGGTATAATATATTCCGTTTGTTTTGCGGTTGCAAACATGGTCCCCCCATGGTCCCATCGTCTAGCGGCCTAGGACGCCGGCCTCTCACGCCGGAAACACGGGTTCGAGTCCCGTTGGGATCACCACGATATCAGAACGGGGGCTGCCGGCCGGCAGCCCCCGTTTCCGGTTTCAGCCCCCGCCGGACCGACGCTATCCAGGCAATCCGGCTTCTCTCCCCCCGGATATCGAGCCAGACCTGACACACACCTGACACCGGAAACGATGCCCTCCCGCCAACCGGGCGTTGCCCCGAATTTAGAGTCCTGCAATCTTTCCAACCCCTCGAACCTAAGACCTCGGATGTTTCCCAAAAAAATGGGAAACCTCGGAGGTCTTTGTCCGCGCCCCTGGGAGCGCGGGCGTCCCGCCCATAAGTCGTAGGGGCGGCCCTCGCCGCCGCCCTGGGAGCGCCGACGTCCCCGTCGGCATGTCGTAGGGGCGGCCCTTGCGGCCGCCCATGGTATGCCGGAACCATTACGAGGGCAGGCACGGGGAGCCGGGGCTCCGCCCCGGTCTGGTATGTTC
>CAZWGY010000197.1:0-8293 GCA_964633575.1 uncultured Desulfobacteraceae bacterium | reverse complement strand
TACATGATCGAACGGGACCTTCCCGGTGCCGGTAAACTGTCCGACGCTGAGATCCAGGGGATCTCTCAAAAATCCTGCCAGGTCCTCGAAGGACTGGGACCCCGGATTCAGTGGGTGGAAAGCTTTGTCACTGATGATAAGATCTACTGCGTTTACATCGCGCCCAACGCCGGGATGATCGAGGAGCACGCAAAGGCGGGCGGCTTCCCCGCCAACCGGATTTCCGAGGTGAAACGGCGGATCGATCCCACCAGCGCCGAGGGATAAGGAGGCAACCATGGCAACCGAAAAGCTGACGGTGGTCGCCTACATCAAGGCGAAACCCGGCCGGGCCGAGGCCGTACGGGATGAGCTGCTGGCCCTGATTCAGCCCACCCGCAATGAGCCGGCATGCATCAATTACGACCTCCACCGGTCCAACACCGACCCGAACCTTTTCATGTTCTATGAAAACTGGCGGTCCAGGGAAGACCTGGACGCTCACCTGGAAACCCCTCATCTCAACGCTTTCAAGGCCAAGGCCGACGAGCTGTTGGCGGAGCCGTTAAAGGTCGAGCTGTTTACCATGATCAGCGAGCCGGCAACGCCCTGATATCGGTCGTCTCCCATCCGGATGGCTCTTGACGCATCCGTTTTCCCAACGCGCCGGCGGTTGCCATCAACCGACGGCGCGTTTCTTTTTTCCGGTTGCGATGAAAACCGGATTTCGACTACAATGGATTTGACGGAATGAGTCAATGCGCTCCACGGAAGGCCTAAACCCCGCGTAGAAAGGAAGCATCCCATGGCCGGCGAAATCAGGCGGATGATCGACGCCATTGTCTCCGTTCGGTCCAGAGGTAATCCCACCATTGCCAAGGCGCTCGAAACCAAGCTGATCATCAAGGGCATCGACCCCAAGCAATATACCAGCACCAGCCCGGACAACCCGGACGTCATCGAAAAGCTGAAGGAAATGGCGAAACAATTCGACGTGGCGATCTAAGCTACCGGATTTTTAAAGGAGGTCAGGCATGAAGGCGGCTTATTCGACGGAAACATCTCCGGAAAAGGCGGTGGCGGCAATCAACGCCGAGTTGTCTCCCATGGCCCCGCGGATGGTCCTGTTTTTCGCCTCTTCGGCATACGATCCCGACGCATTGGGCCAGGGAATGCGGGAGGCTTTCGGGGATATCCCGACCCTGGGCTGCACCACCGCCGGCGAGATCGTTAGCGGTCGGATGCTAAAAGGATCGGTCGTGGCCATGGGGTTTTCGGAAAACACCCTGGAGGGCGGCTCGGTTCAACTGCTCCGGGATCTCCGGGGAAAAGCGGAGGTGGACGCCGGGCTGGACGACCTGGCCGCCCATTTCGACGGCCCCATGAGCCGACTGGACCCGACGGCCCACATCGGCATCATCCTCATCGACGGCATCAGCGGGGCGGAAGAGGTGGTGATGGAGCGGATCGGCGACCAGACCGACGTTCCGTTTATAGGCGGGTCGGCCGGCGACGACCTGAGATTCAAGGCCGCTCACGTCTTTGCCAACGGCACGGTCGCCAGGGGTGCCGCCGTCCTGGCGCTCATCAAGCCCAAGGTTCCATTTGACATCATCAAGACCCAGAGCTTCACGGAGACCGGGCGGACTCTAACCGCCACCGATGTGGACGAGGGCCGGCGGGAGGTGATCCGGTTTAACGGTCGATCCGCCGCCGAAGCCTATGCCGAAGCCGTGGGCGTTCCGGTCGCCGAGGCATCGGAGCGGTTCATGCACAACCCCCTGGGCCTGATGGCGGGCGGCGAGCCTTACGTCAGAAGCCCCCAGCGGATCGTGGATGACCGCGTCCGGTTCTACTGCACCGTCAAAGCCGGGATGACGCTGTCGCTTCTGGAATCCACGGATATCGTGGCCGACACCCGGCGAGCCTTAGCCGACAAACGAGCGGCCATGGGCGACTTCAGGGGGATCGTTAATTTTCACTGCATTCTCCGGACTCTGGAGCTGGAGGCGAAAGGCTTGACCGAGGCTTACGGCCGGCTTTTTTCCGACATCCCCACCATCGGGTTTTCCACCTACGGCGAACAGTACATCGGTCACATCAACCAGACCGCCACGATGCTGGTGTTCGGCCACGGGTCCTCATGATCCGAAGCCTCTCCCTCCGGTCGAGAATCCGGGTCGGGATTGGTCTGCTCCTCCTTGTCGCCAGCCTGGGGCTATTCGGGATGGGGAGTCTCCGGGCCGTCGGCGCCGCCGGGAGCAGTCGCCTTATTGCCGGTATCGCGGTGCTCATGCTCCTTTGCGCCCTGGTCGCCGTCCGGGTCCTCTGGTCGCTCGTCGGGGAACTCAATCTCGCCATCCGGGAGCTGACCCGGGACGCGGACCATTTCACGGCGGTTGCGAAGCAGATGGAAACCGTTGGCCAGGCCCAATCCCGGGGGGTGTCCGAACAGGCGGCGGCCGTCCAGGAGATTTCGGCCACCCTCGAGGAGCTGACGGCGGTGTCCCGGGTCAACGCCGACAAGGCCGCTCAATCCATCCGGCTTTCCGAGACGGCCCTCGGGACCAACGACACCTGCTCAGATGGCATGATCGATTTGACGACGGCCGCCGCCGAGCTCAACGACGTGGGCCGGGAGACCCGGAAGATTATCGGGACCATCGACGACATTGCTTTTCAGACCAACCTCCTGGCGCTCAATGCGGCGATAGAGGCGGCCCGGGCCGGGGAATCCGGGGTGGGATTCGCCGTGGTGGCGTCGGAGGTTCGAGCTCTGGCGGCCCGGACGGCCGAAGCGGCGGCCCAGACGACCAAACGGATCGAAACCATGATCGACCGGATCGATCAGACCAGCGACGGGGCCGCCTGTTCCATGGACGCTTTTCAAGGAGTCGCCGAAAACACGATCCAGATTCATCAACTGGTCAAGGAAATTGCCGATGCTTCCGAGAAAGGGGCCGGCGGGATCGATCAGGTTGGCCGGACGGTGGCGGACATCGGGGGGGTGGTCCGGCGGAATGCCGCGGGCAGTCAGGAGCTGGCGGCCGCCGCCGACGAAATGACCGCCCGGGTCCGGCGGATGCGGGAAACCGTTGGCCGGCTGGCTTCCCTCATGAGGGCCTGACCGGTCATGCGGTCGTATCCCACGAGCCCGTCGTCCTCCCGGTTGCCGGACCGCATCCGCGAGGCGAGACTCCGCCCGCCCCGGACACTCACCCTGGCCATCACCCATGACTGCAATCTCCGCTGCGCTCACTGTTGGCCGGAGAGCGGGGCTGAGGGGCGGCGCACTCCGGTGCCCGGCGAGACGGTCCGGCGGATCGTATCCGAATTCCGTCGATTGGGGGGTGTTGAGCTGATCCTGACCGGCGGCGAGCCCCTGACTCACCCGGACTGGAAAGCGATCCTCGATCACTGCCGGAACGCTCTCGACTTCCGGACGGTCACCCTCCAGACCAACGCCACCCGGATTGGCGGGTCGGAGGCCGAAATGCTGGCATCGCCCGGCCGGATATCGCTTCGGATTCAGGTCAGCCTGGAAGGCGCGTCGGCCGAGACCAACGACCGGCTCCGGGGCCCGGGCGCGTTCCTCCGGGCCATGGCCGGTCTGGCGGCACTTTGCGATGCCGGTCTGGGGCCGAAAACCACGGTGGCCCTGACCGAGACGGATTTGAATGTCGGGGAGATCCCGGACTTGATGGTCCGGCTGGAGGCGATGGGCGTCGGCGGGCTGGTCACCGGGACTCTGGTCAAGGGGGGCCGGGCCCGGTCGGCCGGAGGCCTCCGGCTGCCGTCGGCCGACCAATACCGGGAACTGGTCCGCCGCTACGAGACCGACGGCGACTTCCGGGCCCGGTATCACCGGATGGCGACCATATCGGCCCTGGAATGGCATCGGGGGATTGGGTCCAGCGTGGCGCCCGGCTGCCGGTGCATCGAAACCCCTTACATCGATGGCGACGGCCGGTGTCATCCCTGCGGCCTCCTTCAGCATCCCGACTACGCCGTCCCCGGATCTCATGCCCGCCCCCTGACGGAAATTTTCGAGGCGGGTCTGCCGATCTGGGAGAAGCTCCCCGAGATCAGCCGCCGCCGGGCGGTTGAGCTGGCTCAATGTCAGGGCTGCCCCGGTCATGACCATTGCGGCGGCGGGTGCGCCGGCCGGGCATTGTCCGCTTACGGGGTTCTGATGGCGGTGGAGGACCGGTGTCATCTCCGGCGAGCGGTCTATGAAGGAGCGTGAAGCGTGAATGGTGGATGGTGTCCAGAGCCACGCTTTACACTTCAAGCTTCAAACTTCAAAGTGATCTCCCGCAGAATCCGCTCCAGCTCCGTTGAGGCCACCGGCTTGGTCACCACCCGGTCCACGCCGCTTTCTTCCAGCTTCTCGCGGTCGAGCTTCCGGATCAGCCCCGTGTAGAGCATGAACGGGATCTTGGGAACCCCGCAATCGCAGCAGTAAGACTTGACCCGTCGGCCGACCTCCCAGCCATCCATTCCGTCCATCCCGAGGTCGCAGAGGATGGCGTCGATTTCACCGCTCCGGACGATATCAAGCCCTTCCTCGGCGCCGCGGGCCGTCAGGATGTCGATCCCGTCGGCATCCTCGAAGCACATCTCCATGGCCTTGAGGATGTTGACCTCGTCATCGATAACCAGAAACTTGATGTGGCGGTTTCCGGGGATGGTTTCATCCCGATGAACCGGACGGCGTAAGGGGGATGCCAGTGGCAGGGTGATCACAAAAGTAGTGCCCTCATTCGGCGTGCTCTCCACCTGGATGTCGCCCCGGTGCTTCTGGATAATCCCGTAGCTCGATGAGAGGCCGAGGCCGCTGCTGCGGACCCCCTTGGTGGTGAAAAACGGCTCGAAGATCCTCTGGAGCTCGGTGGTATCGATGCCGTGTCCCCGGTCGGAGACCTGGAGCCGGACCTGGCCGTCCCGAACGGAGGTGGAGAAGGTGAGTGGGCCTCCGGCAGGCATGGCTTCAAGTCCGTTTTTGATCAGATTGACCAGGACCTCGTAGATCTCGGACGGATTGCCGTCCACATAACATCCCAGCCCCCGGATGGAGTTGAGTTGATATCGTGCGCCGCTGGGAACGTTTTTCCAGAGCGGGCGGGTCAACTGGATCGCCTCGTCGATGAGCTCGCTCAAGTCGAAGATGGTGGTCTGGCGATCCGCGTCGGTCTTCTGGAGGGTGAAGTCCCGAATCCGCCGGACCATGTCGGTACCCCGGTTGGCGGAGCTGACGATATTTTCAACCGCCTCGCAGGCTTCACGGATCTTGCCGGATTTCAGCTTCTTGATCGCGGCTTCCCCGGCGCCCATGATGATTTGCAGGAGATTGTTGAAGTTGTGGGCGACGCCTCCGGCCATCTCGCCCAGGGCTTTGAGGCGTTCCGACTTGATCAGGGCCGCTTCCATACGCTTCCGGATGTGGATATCCCGGGCCACGCTGAGGACGGCGGGAATCCGGCGATACTGGATGGATCGGGCGTGGATCTCGAAGGGCCGCCAGTCCCCGTGCCGGTTGAGGAGGTTGATCTCGAACCGGACGGTCTGGCCCGCTTCCATTTTCCGCTCGGTTTCCGCGTCAAACGACCGCCGGCTATCGTCCGGCCCCATCAGCGCCCGGATGTTCATCTTGAGGAGCTCCCGCCGGGAATAGCCCAGCCGGTCACAGGCCTCGTCGTTGGCCTCGAGGAACCGGCCGTCCGCGTCGTTGATGAAAACCGGGTCGGAGACGTTCGCGAAAAGCTCCTTGTACCGGGACAGCGCCTCGATCTGCTTCCGCTCGGTGATGTCCCGGACCAGGGCCACGAATCGCGGCTTGCCCTCGTACTGGACCACCGTACCGGTGACCTCGGCATCAACCACGGTCCCATCTTTTTTCTGGTAGCGACGCTCTCGAACATAAACATATCCGTCATCCACGGCCCGCCGGATGTTTTCCTCCACGCCGATGGCCCCGGGAGCCAGGATGTCTTCGGCATGCATGTTCAACAACGCCTCTCGGGAATAGCCGAGCCATTTGATGGTGTAGCGATTACAGTCCAGGATTTTCCAGGTGTCGATGTCGAGGATGTAGATGGCTTCGGGGGCGTTTTCAAAGATGGCCCGGAAATTGGACTCGGAGATGCTGAGCCGGCCCAGGGCCTGCTCAAATTCCGCCGTGGCCTCCTTGAGGAGGTTGGTGAGGATATCGGATTTCCGCTCGGCCAGCTCCAGGAGCCGTTCCAGCTCTTCGATCCGGTTTTGGAGCGCGGTGGTATCGGCCATGGCCTAAATCCCGATGATCGATACGGTTGCCGTCTCGTTGTGGAGAAACGAGGGGCCGTCGGCGCGAGCCCGGCAATACTCGCCGTAGGTATAAAACCCGATCATGGGAATCGGCTTGCCAACTGCCGCCCGAATCCGTTCCAGCTCCTCGCCGGTATGTCGGCCCAGAACGATTTTCCGGGCCATGCAGGAATAACAGAAGATCATGGCCGGCCGGGCGTTTCCAAGCCCTTCCAGGGCGAGCTGAGCCGCGGCTCCGGCCGCTTCCTGGATGGCGTCCCGGTCGCCGCAGGTGAGGTAAACCGTCGCGCCTTCGGCGATATCCCCGGCAAAGGTGATGGACCCGTCCCGACGATTGACCGACATGGTGGCACGGAGGAGGTTGAGCCCGGATTCATCGGGATCGCCCGCCATGTGGATTGTGGGGTAATCCCTGGATGCGGCGGGTATTCCGGCAATCATCAGCGGGTATTCCACGCCCACCTGGGGGAGCTTTGCGGCATGGTGGCCCAGGAACCGCTCGTAAACCTCGAGGGCGGGCTCGCCATTGAGTTCGTATAGGATGTTTCCTTCCGCCCGGGTTACGGTTTTGGCCAGACCGATGGGGGCCCAGCCGCTGCCCAGGCCGGTTCCCACCCGGAAGTCGCCGGAAAAGCCAATGGCCACCGCCGCATCGGTGAGCACCCGTCCGTTGGCAAGCTGCCAGGTCCGGACGAAGCGTCCGGAATCTCCGGCCGTCCCGCCCGACACGGGGATATGGGCCCCGAGGACCGAGGCGATACCCCGGAGCATGGCGCTGCCGTTGCCGGTCAGGCCGTCCGAGAGCAACTGGATGTACCGGACCGAGCGCGGCAGCCCCAGAGCGATCTCCCGGCCGGCCCGCTCGCTGTCCTCGCCGATGTGTTCGGCAATGGCGACGGTGAAATCGATATGGTCGGAGCGGATTCCCCCTAAAACCGCCGACCCCGTGCGGACCCCGGCGTCGCGGATTTCCCCGTCGGTGGTGCATCCGATCAAGGTCCGGGCCCCGGACGCCTCGTTGATCCCCTGGAGAAGGTCCCGGAGTCCCGTCTCGGGGGCGCAGAACAGCCAGCAGGCATTCGGCGTGCCACCCAGTTTTTCGGATAGGGCCCGGCCCAATTCTTGTCCGATCTTTCGGGTAAACGGCTCCGTTGTTACAACTGTTCCCGCGTTGAACATGACTGGGTTAATTTAGGTCATGGGTAATGGGTTATGGGTAATGGGTCATAGGTTATGGGTCATGGGTAATAGGTCATAGGTCATGGGTCATCGGGATCGGTATGCACTCGCTCAGATGGGTTATGGGTTTGTGGATGGTGTCCCTAACTTCTTACTTTTATGGCGAATGAACGATCAGTTCCACCCGGTCCGGGCGCTTGGCCGAAACGATCTGGAACAGGTCGGCCGGGTCCACCGGCTGTCCATCACATTTCGCGCTCTGACAGGCACGAGCCAATGCCGTTCCGTGAGTCTCGAAAATCCCGGCCATCTTCTCGGCGTCACCCCAGATCCCACGTTCCAGCAGGCCGGGGCCCAGCTCCCGGACCAGGAGGTTGAAGAGCTTGACGGTCACCACCCCTTCGGTAGCCGTTTTCCGGGCGTCGGTGGCCCGGTAGGTGATGCCGTTCCGAAACGACGCCAAAACGCCGCTCCGCCGCATGGTGGCCCCCACCAGTCCGGGCATGGCGGCGGACAGGGCGATTACCGAGCCGTCGGTCACCACCGTCTCCGTCAGATCATCCACTGGATGACCGTCCAGGAATATCGTTTGAATCCGGTTGTCAAGGTAGTCGGGGTCGATCCCCAAGTCCGCCGTCAGGAACGACCGGACGCTGGATCCCAGCCGGGCCCGGACCTGAACCCCCTGCTGGAGCAAAGGGAAAAAGGGGACCGGCTCGGCCTCCGCGGTCAAAGTCAGCTCGATTTCAATATCGGTCATGGCCATTTCCAGAGAGGTTCAGTTACGGTGTTGGTATGGGGTGGAAAGACGACGCGGCACGGATTAAGA
>CAZWGY010000196.1:4677-8295 GCA_964633575.1 uncultured Desulfobacteraceae bacterium | reverse complement strand
ATAAACAAGGGTTTTATGGACAAAACCTCGGAGGTCTAACCATCAATTGAGCTGTCCGGAAATCAATTAAATAGAGACCTCCGAGGTTTCCAGAACTTTTGAAACTTAGGATGTCTCAAGTGGAGACGAGTCCATGCCCCATCCCCATCACCGCCCCGCCGAAGACGGCGGGCGCCCATCGGGCCCTCGCCTGGTGGCCTGGGAAATTACCCGGAACTGCAACCTCTCCTGCGTTCACTGCCGGGCAGCGGCCACTCGAGGGCCGTACACCGGCGAGCTGGATACGGACGCCGGCAAGCGACTTCTGGACCAGATCGCCGAGACCGGCCGGCCCATCGTGATCCTCACCGGCGGCGAGCCCCTGTTGCGGCCGGACATCTTCGAGATCGCCCGCTACGGGACCGACCTGGGGCTCCGGATGGTCATGGCGCCCAACGGCACTCTGGTTACGCCGGAAGCAGCCGGTCGGATGATGGCGTCGGGGATTCAGCGGATCAGCATCAGTCTGGACGGGTCCACTCGGGAGACTCATGACGCCTTTAGAGGCGTTGAAGGCGCCTTTGACGGGGCGATCCGAGGGATTTCCGCGGCTCGGGACGCCGGTCTGGCCTTTCAGGTCAATACCACCATCACCAAGGCCAACCTGGACGAGATCCCCCGGATTCAGGAGCTGGCCGCCGAGATGGGCGCAGTTGCCCACCACATCTTTCTCCTGGTGCCCACCGGGCGAGGGAAATACATTCTCGACCAGGAGATCGATGCTCAGCAATACGAGGAGACTCTCAACTGGTTCTACGACCAGCGGGAGAAAACGCCCTTGCAGCTCAAGGCCACCTGCGCCCCTCACTACTACCGGATTCTCCGGCAGCGGGCCCGGGCCGAGGGCAAGCCCGTAACCTTCGAGACCCACGGCCTTGACGCGGTGACCCGAGGCTGCCTCGGGGGAACCGGCTTCTGCTTTATCTCCCACACTGGCACGGTTCAGCCCTGCGGCTTTCTGGACCTGCCCTGCGGGGATGTCACCGAAACCCCCTTTCCCGAGATTTGGCACGGCTCGGATGTCTTTCTGGCTCTCCGCCAATACGACCGGCTCAAGGGGAAATGCGGCCGGTGCGAGTACCGGAAAGTCTGCGGCGGCTGCCGGGCCCGGGCCTACGAGGCCACCGGCGATTACCTGGCCGAAGAGCCCCTGTGCGGCTTTGAGCCGGGAGCGGACCGATAGGCGGTTACCGCTTCCGGATGACGAGGTCCAGCCCCACGTCGTAGAACCCTTCGTGGATGGGCGGTCCCACGGACCGCAAAAACCTTTTGTACCGCTGTTGTCGAGGGGATTTCAGGAGCCGGTGCCGAACCGGATACGCGGAAGAAAAGCTGTGAACTTCTTTTAGATTCCAGCTCGGGCCGATGGCCAGATCGATCTCGTGGTAGCTCATCCCTCGCCCTCGCCGCAAAAAGTGAGCCATGGCATCCGGCCCCCCTTGTCGGTCCATCCGTCGCACTCCTTCTCGGGGGCTGAAGCGGGTATAGTCCAGCGCCAGCTCATCGGGGAGCCAGTGGAAAAAGGGTAGATCGGTGGTGTGACCGTCGAGGTACCACAGCCGGTTGGGCGTTTCGATGATTCCAAGCCGGCCTCCCGGCGGCAGCAGCTCCCAGGCCCCTTTCAACGAGGCCAGCCGTTCGCTGATGGTCGTATGCTCCAGGCAGGCGAAAAAAAGAATCCAGTCGAATTCCCCCGGACGGAAAACCGTTTCGATCCGGTCGGCGTTCAAATAGCCGACCTCGGCGGCCAGTCCATACACCCGGCATCGGTCACGGGCCACGGTCAGGGCGCCCTCATCGATGTCGATGCCGGTTACGCGGGCCCCCTGCTCCGCCAGCGCCACCGTGGCGGCTCCGGTACCACAGCCGATTTCCAGAATCCGTGAGCCCCGCAAAGGGCTCACCTCATTCAGCCACGGCACCACCAGACGCCGACTATTGTCCAGCCGCACCGTGAGATGATCGTTTAAGTCCTTTTCGTAAACCTCAACTGAGTATCGCGAAGGCCGGCGCCAGCCGGTGTGGTAGTGCCGCCGGAGCGATCGTGCCATTCTCTCCAGGCCGCCATGATCCAGCCGACGATGGTTGACGGCCAGATGGGCCGGGACGGGAAACAACAGCCGCTTGACCAGGCGCTTGGCTTCCGCCTTTCCTCTCTCGCTTGTGACCAACCGGATCCACCGCTTCCATTTCATGACTGGCTCCCTTCCGGGTTCAGCACCAATTATAAATAGACCACAATCGCCCCGCTTTCCCGGCGGCCGCGCTCCCAGTCAAAGGCGAAAACCTGTTTCTCCCGTTTGAGCCGGGCGATTTCCGCTTTGGCCACCCTCGGCAGGACCGGTCCCGCTTCCGAGTGCTTGCCTTTTCCGACGATGATCCGGACGGTCCGGAGCCGGCGGGCCTTTGCCAGTTGGATAAAGGCGACCACTCGTTCGGCTGCTTCCAGGGCGGTGGCGCCGTGGAGGTCCATTTCGTCCTGGGGCGGCGGGTATTCCGCTTTGCGGGCCGGCACCGGCCGGTCCCGGTCCCGGACCGCCCCCCGGTCCTTTTCAGCCAGGACGGCCGAGATGTCGGTTTTGGCCATGGCGGCGTCGAGGAGGTCGGCGAAATCCGGCTCCGGTTCCGCCGCAACCGGCTGGGCTTCACTTTCCCCCAGAAACGCCCGCCGGATGTCATCTTCACGGGTGAGGATTCTGACCCCGGCGCGGGTCCGGGGGACTTTCGCTTTTTCGTTGCCGGCAACCGGCCGGGGCCGAGCGGCCCGCTGGGCTTGCCGTCGGGCATGCTTTTCGGCCTGGCGTCGGCGAGTCGTCTCGCGGATGTCGGGCGGATGGGAGATCGAAAGGTTTTCGGCGGCCGGAGAGGGATCGGATGAAGGCGGGGGAGCGGGGTCCGGCGGGCGTTTGGAACCGGGGGACGGAACGGCGGGGGCGTCGGCCGCTCCGCCTGGGTCGGGGCGCCATCGACGGAAGAGCCTTCGGATCAGGGCGCGCATGGAATTTTCGACCGCTGGAACCGGCCCCGGTATTCTGGATATCCGGACGCCGGAGTTTTCACGCCGCCGGTTCCGAGCGGTTGACCAGCATTTTCAGGGCCACCGTCACATCGGGATTGGCCGCCTCTATGGCCATGATCCGTTCCCGGTCAAACACGTTATCCACCGTAGGCGGCTCGATCTCCAAGGGGGCCTTTCGGGAGATATACTCCAGAACCACCGAAAGGGCATAGCAGGAGAGCGGCTCGAACAGCTCGCCCTCCGCCAGCTCAGGCATCTCCGGCGGGTAATTCAGTTGGTACTCGATGATCTCCATGACCGCCGAGAGCATTATCATGGCGGACTCGTCCTCGAAGAGGTTCTCGTCTATCGGCTCCGCCGCGCCGTTACCGATGACATCCCGGAGAAAATCGACTGCGGCCGCGTAAAGCGCGTCGAGCCACTCGAGGCTCAGGTTCTGAGGCAGCACCGCCTCGGCGCCCAGGGAAATCACCTCGTCGATAAAGTCGTTGAGCATGGCCTTCCTTTATATTCCTTCGGATGACCTGTTCATCCGAGGAACCTTGGTATCGGGGTCCAAA
>CAZWGY010000196.1:0-4577 GCA_964633575.1 uncultured Desulfobacteraceae bacterium | reverse complement strand
CTCATCTCTGGTGCTGGGTGGTTTCCAGCCAGACAAAGCGGTATGGGCCCAGTTGGAGCGGGTCCTCGGATGAATAGGTCATCCCTGAGATGTGGTCCGTGAACCGGTAGCCGAGTCCGTAAACCCGGAGCCGGTTTTCCCGCATGACCTGGGGATGCTCGGAAAAATTGTTGACGATGAGGAGCCGCTGGCCGCCCTTCTGCCGGATATAGCCGAAAAGGTGTGGATTTTCGGTGCGGATGACCTCCATGCCACCGTTGTGGAGCGCCGGCTGAGCCTTCCGAAGCTTGATGAGGCCGGCTACTTCCCTGAACAGCCGTCGTTCCACGGCCTCCGGGTCCCGCCACCGATCGTCGTCCCATCGGACCTTGGGCCGATGGACCCATCGGCTGTCCCGGGCCTTCCGGGTGTCGGTGATGTATGAGTAGTCGTTTAACGCCCCCCACTCCTCACCCAGGTAGATGAGCGGGATTCCCCCGATGGAGAGGATAATGCTCCGGAGCATGACGATCCGCCGCATGGCCATGTCGATCAGGAGCTGGTCATTGGCGTTCAGGGCCCCCTCAAGGCCCGCCAGGGAAGCGAGGGTCCCCGAGACCCGTGCGTCCCCGGAATCCGGGTCGATCTGAAAGGGAACTCCCCGGGCAAAGGAGCCGGGGAAATCGCCGGTGTAGAAGGCGTTCAGAAACCGCCGGTGGGCTGACGGATCGATTTCCAGCTCCCAGGCGTCATCGTCGTCAAAGGTCCAGCCGATATCGTCGTGGCAGCGAAGATAATTGACCCAGGCGCAGTCATCCGGAATCCGGCTCCGCTTTCGCATGGCATGTTCCAGAAGCCGGACCTGTCGGGTGGCCAGGGCTTCCCAGAGCAAAGCCATCAGCATGGGGTTGTAGGAGAGCGGGCACTCCTCGGCATGGATGTAGCGGAGCACCTCGTCCGGATGGACGATGGCCTCGGACTTGAATAACAGCGTCGGGGACGCGATCCGGGCAATTGCATTGAAGGCCCGGATGATCTGGTGAGCCTCGGGCTGGTTTTCGCAATCGGTCCCCATCCGCTTCCAGATAAAGGCCACCGCGTCGAGCCGGAGGACCTCCACGCCGACATTGGCCAGAAAGAGCATCTCCTCGACCATGGCCCGGAAGACTTCGGGGTTGCCGTAGTTCAAGTCCCACTGGAAGCTGTTGAAGGTGGTCCAGACCCAGCGGCGCATTCCCTCGTGCCAGGTGAAGCTCCCCCGGCGGACTTCGGGGAAGATGTCCCGGAGATGAGCCTCATACTGGTCCGGGATCGTCCGGTCGGGAAAGAGGAAATAATAGTCCTCGAAGACCGGATCTCCGGCCTGGGCCCGAACCGCCCATTCATGCTCATCCGAGGTGTGGTTGAAGACGAAATCGATGACGAGGCTGATCCCGGCCGCTCGAAGGGCGTCGGCCAGGGCCTGAAGATCCTCCATGGTGCCCAGATTGGGGTCCAGTTGGCGGTAGCTGTTGACCGCGTAACCGCCGTCGCTGTCCCCGGCCGGGACGGCGAAGGGCGGCATCAGGTGGAGGTAGCTCAGCCCCAGCTCCTTGAAGTAGGGGATGTGGTCGTGAAGCCGCGAGATGTTGTCGGCGAAGAGATCGACGTAGAGGACGCCGCCGACCATCTCCGGGGATTGAAACCACTGGGGATCGGCCTCCCGCTCGGCGTCCAGCGCCTTCAGGGCCGATGGACGGGCCAGCCAGGACCGGGCGGCGGTGACGAGGATCTCCTCGAGGTGATAGAAAAAGTCGTAGTGGCCGCCGTAGAGGCTGACCAGCTCGGTGAACAGACGGGGCCAGACGGCCCGAAGCCGTCCGGCAAAGGCGGCCCAGTCTTCGGGGTCGGTTTCCGCCGCTTCGGCGAACCGCGCCTCCAGCCGGGGCATCAGCCGGGAAAGGGAAATCTGGGTGTGGCGGGTGATCCAGTCGTCTGGCATACGTTGTACGGCTCCCCCGGGGATTTGGATATCCACCGTTGCAAGGTGATGAAGATTCCGATATACTTAATTTTTATTGGCCGATGATTCGACTTGGCATAATCGATCTCAAAACTTCCAACATATCATGCTATTGACTCTGAAACAAGCTCAAAATCGACTTCTTTCCCGGGGGGTTTGGATCGCCGCCGGACTCTGGGCCCTTTTCAGCCTGGCCACCTGGAATCCATCCCCCGCCCACGGCCAGCCCGCCCAGTCGCCTTCGCCCATGACCCTGAGGCGGGCCGTGATGTGTGAGGATATCCAGGAGAGGCAGCCGGTCCGTCCGACGGTCCTTTTTTCCATCTCCCTGGGCCGGGCCTACTGCTTCACCACTTTCACCAACGTCCCGGAAAAAATCCTCATCTACCACCGCTGGTACCGCCGGGACGTCCTCAATACCACCATCCGCCTGGCCGTCAACCCGCCGTCCTGGGCGACCTTCAGCAACATCCAGCTCCGGGAATCGGATAAGGGCCCCTGGCGCGTGGAGATCACCGACGACCGGGGCACCCATTACGGGACTCTCCGGTTCAGCGTGACGGATTGATCGAGATGGATACCCTGGCGGAGCTGGTCCGGACGGTTCGGTGGCAGGACGCCGTCGACATTCTCCTCAACACTTACATTCTGTTCCGCCTCTATGTGCTCCTGCGGGGGACCAACATTTTCTACGTCCTCATCGGTATCCTGATGCTCTGGCTCTTCCAGCGGGGCGCGACCGCCATTGGCCTGATCGTCACCAGTTGGGTTCTTCAGGGGCTGACCGCGGTGACGGTGCTGATCATCATCGTGGTCTTCAGCGCCGAGATTCGATCTCTTTTCGCGACCCGGAGTCTCCGATATTTGTTTTGGGGGATTGATCGACGGGATCAGGCCGCGGACGCGACCGAGGAGATCATCGCCGACGGCATTTTCGAGATGGCCCGGAAGCATGTGGGCGCTCTGGTGGTGATCCCCGGTCAGAAGTCGGTGTCCGGGTTCATCCGGAACGGAATTCCGTGGCGGGGGCTTCTGTCCAAGGAGATGCTTCTGACCATCTTCTGGCACAACAACCCGGTTCACGACGGGGCCGCGATCATCCGGGGGGATCGGGTCACGGAGGTGGGGGCGATCCTCCCGCTCAGCCAGCGGATGGACCTGCCCAAATACTACGGCACCCGGCATCGGGCCGCCATCGGGCTGTCTGAGGCTTCCGACGCTCTGGTGATCGCGGTCTCCGAGGAGCGGGGGGTGGTGGTAGCGGTTCATGAGGGCAAGGTCGAGGTGATGAGCAACCGGTCGGCGCTGCGGGACCGGATCGCGAAGCATCAGGGACCTCGCCGCCGGACCTGGTTCCCGGTGGGGCGGGAAGGGATCAAGCTGGCCGCGGCCGCCCTGGCGTCGTTGATATTTATTGGCGGAATCTGGTTCGCCATGAGCCGGGGGATGAGCGCTCTGATCACCTTCGAGACCCCCATCGAATACGTGGACCGGGCCGAGAACATGGAGATCATCAGCACCTCCGTTGACCGGGTTCGGGTCCATCTGAGCGGCTCACAGATGCTGCTCCAGTCTCTCCGGCCCGATCAGATCCGGGTGCGGATCAACCTCAGAAAGGCATCGGTGGGTTACAATGTTTTTCCGATCACTGACGGCAACATCGTTTTGCCGCCGGGGATTATCCTGACGAAGGTGGAGCCCCGGATTCTGGAAATGGAGATCGACGTACCGGTCACCCGATCCGTGCCCGTCCAGGTGGAATGGTCCGGCACCCTCCGGGCGGACCTGATCATGACCGCCGTCCGGGTCACGCCCAGGCGGGTGGAGATTAGCGGCAACGCCCGGGCGGTCGAGCGGGTGGACACTGTTTACACGGAGCCGCTCCCCCTCGGTCCCATCACGGAGGACGGGCGGATGACCGCGACACTGGCTCTCGACGGGGATGACATCAAACCGTCACCCACCACCCCGGGTCAGGTCACCGTGGAATACGAGGTCCGGCCGCGGCCCTGACGCTCAGGACGGCAGGAGATGGTACCGGCTGACCCGGAGCAGGGGCCGGCGGCCGTCCGTCCCGGCCCGCCGGGATAGACCGACCACCTGGACCCGCTCACGCAGAAGAGTCCCCAACGCCCGGCCCGCATCCGTTTCCGGGTCGATCCGGTAGGCCGCCTCGTCCTCGGCAAAGAGCGCCACCTCGACGGGGTTGCCGTCCGCGTCCCAGGCCACCGGCACGATCACGCCGATGGCGCTGATGGGGCTCCCACCGTCAGCATTTATCCGCGTCTCCGTCCTCATGACCTTCCTTTGTCTCCTCTCCCGGCGGCACCTTGTAAGCCTCCTTCCGGATTCCGTATTTGAGCATGAGTTTGTGGAGCTGGCGGGTGCTGATCCCGGCCTGCTCCGCGGACCGGTTGACCTTTCCCCGGTTCCGGAGAATCAGCTCCCGGATGTACCGGGCTTCGAAACGGGACACGGACAGGCGCCGGGCCTCGGCCAGGGGCAGGGATGTGTCCACCGGCGGGGCATCCGGCTCCCGCCGGTTCGGAAGGCCGGTGAGCTCGGCGGGAAAGGCGTCGGGGGTGAGCACCGATGC
>CAZWGY010000195.1:2127-8318 GCA_964633575.1 uncultured Desulfobacteraceae bacterium | reverse complement strand
TTGGAAACCTCGGAGGTCTTTCCGAAATGACGATCAGCGTCCGTTCCGGCGGCGTCGGACGGCCAGGACCGATACGAAGACAAGGGAGGCCAGCGCGGCGGCCAGGCATAGGAGGACCGACCAATCCCGCCGGAAGGTCAGATCGGGCGACGGGGGCGGGCTTCCCGCCAGGAGATCTTCCAGGCCGTAGGCCCGGGCCACCTCCCGGGCATAGGGGCGTCGGGCCGCGGCCAACACCCGGACGATATCCGCGTCGGCTGTCAGGGTTGATTCCTGGGTGAGGACCCGGCTCATGTTCTCGATCCGGAGGTCCGTGTAGAGCATGATGTCGCCGCGCTGCTGGTTGATGTAGCCGAGCATCGAGTGGGTGCCGAAGCCCCGGTTGACCTGGTCGGGCATCATGGTTTCGATGTAGCCGCAGAGCCGGAACGCGGCGATCCCCGCTTCCGGGTCGTCGTCCGGGGCCATGAAGGAGTAGTGGAGGGTGAAGGTCACGTCGGCGCCGGGTCGATCCGTCCCGCCCACCGCTTCCATGTTGAGCCGCTCGTCGTGGGTGGTCCGGCAGAGGACGGTGCCGATCCGCTCAGACTCCGGGTCGATCCGGCCGTCCCCGCTCCGGTCGAGGTAATAGTGGTAAACCAGGTCCTGGCCGTAGTGGAGGATGAAGTCCTGGATCTCGATCCGGGCGATCTCGCCGTACCGGTCCCGGATGCGGTAGCCGCCGTTGTTGTACTTGTCAAAGGGGTAAACCACGTTCTCTCCGCTCCCCAGGTGGATTCGCCTCAGGAGCGGATAGCGGCCGGGAAAGAGGTCCCAGTGGTTTTCCACCCGGAGCCGGACCGCCTTGCTATCCCCCCGGACCGCGTCGGCGACCCGCTTCGTCCAGGCCGGCTCGTGAGCCAGATAAACCGTGCTTTCCTGGGGGAGGATATCGAAGAAGCCGTCTTCGTAGGAGAAGTAAACGGGTCGGGTGGGGACCGCCCGGCTCAGGCGGCGGGCTTCGAGAATGGCCTTTTCCCGACGGCCGGGGTCAACGGTTTCGGAGCTGTCAAGAACCCGGACCGTCTCGAGAAATCGGCTCATGCGCTTTCGGCTGTCGGAATGGTCGAGGTAGGCTTCGAGCCAGGTCCCGTCCCGGAAGCCCTTGCCCCAGAGCCAGCCCAGGAGCCATTCCCGCCGCTCGGTCATCCGGTTGACGGCGGTCAGGGTCCCGTCATCATCGGCCAGCACGGTCACCTCTACCTCGTCCCGCCCCCGTTCGGGGACCATCTTGTAAACCCGGTAGGACCGGCGGGCCTTGGCCCCCGGCCCGAGGATGATCTCGGCGAGCTGCTCCTTGAAATTGAGGCTCCCGCCGATCCGGAGCCCGGCCTGGACGATCTCCGACTTCCGGGTGGCCGATGCGATCCGGATCTTCTGGGTGTCGTCCATGTTGAAGTATTCGATGTCCTTCCGCTGCTCCCGGACGGTCCGGAGAAGGTAGGTTCCGACCTTGCCGGCCCCGCCGCCCTCGTAAACCAGGGAGTCGGAAAGCATGTTCGACTGATCGGCAAATCCGCCCCCGGTGCTCCCGGCCACGCTCACCATCTGAGTGGCCCGGTAGAGAACGTTGCGCTCGGGATAGCTCTGGCGCTTGGTGAGGTAGTCGATCCCCAGGATGTAGCCGACGGTCGCGGCAAGGGCGACGGCCAGGGTCATGCCTAGGACGAGCCATAAGTGGCGGCGGAGGGTCCGGCCGACGGCATGAGCCGGGCTCCGCCGGGAACGGGGCGCGGGACCGGAGAGGTGTTTCTCCCGGACCCGTCGAACGATTTCATCAACCCGGCCGGCCATGGCTCACCGTCCCCGGGTGATGTCGTCGAACCGGGCACGGCGGTCCGCCGACTCATCCCGAGGGGGCTCGGGTGGCGGGAGCGGCTCATCCCCGACGGGAGCATCCGGAACCGGATCGGGAGCCGGCGGGGGTTCATAGCGGATTGCCCGGTCGGCCACGTCGGTGCCCTCGATCAGCTCGGCCAGGGTCCGGTCCAGGTCGGCTTCCTCATCGGAGGTCATCAGCCCGGCCAGGAGCCGGGTCAGGACCGCTCCGATGACCAGCCCGACAAAAAGGGCGGGGGCCTGATAGAGGGTCCGGGCGACTCCGGCGAGGGCCTCGGCCGGAAGCTCGACGGCCAGGTCGTAGAGGATCTCGAGGCCGACGGCGACCATGAGCTTTCCGCCGACGGACAGATGGTTGATCCGCTCATCGACGGCCAGCCGGCGAAGTCCCCGGCCCAGCCGGGTGAAGACCGAGCTGTCGGGCGGAATCCGGTCCTCGTCGGCCAGGTAGTCCC
Organism: uncultured Desulfobacteraceae bacterium; assembly: GCA_964633575.1. Taxonomy (GTDB): domain Bacteria; phylum Desulfobacterota; class Desulfobacteria; order Desulfobacterales; family JAABSP01; genus CAYNGG01. The sequence continues at coordinate 5,985 of CAZWGY010000195.1, read as the reverse complement.
GGACGACGGCCACCGGGCCGGAGAGGTCGGTGGACGCGGCCGGGTTGTCTCCGGCGTCGAGGACCGTTTCCATGGCTTCGAGGGCCTCGGCCTTCCGGGCCATCCGCTTCCGCTTCGGTGAGGCCAGGCGGCTGGTGAAGAAGTCGATCAGGGCGAGGATCAGGCCGATGGCGCCATGGATCAGGGCATCGGCCAGGAGGGTATTGGGGGTCATGGGGATCTCCGCTGGGGTTGGGAAGAGCCGGCCGCGACGGCACGGATGTAGGTCCGGTGGTCCGGGCCGGACAATTCCAGGAGGCGCCGGAGGTCCTGGCGGTTGTGCCGGGCCATGGCCTCGTAGTGGTAGGAATTCAGACAGGTCAGCAGCCGGGAGACCACCCCGGCGGCGGTATCCGACAGGTCGGGGCTCGGGGCGGTGAGCATGGCCTGAACAGCGGCGGGAGACTCCTCGACGGTCCGGTCAAAGGGGTAGCCCTTGCCCATCCGTCGCTTGATCTTCCGGAGCTGATGCCAGGCCGAAGGCATGACGGCATCCGGCGCGGCGTGGAGCGCCCGGAGCCGGGCGGCCGGGTCGAGGGCCATCACGTTTTGGCCCCGGCCCAGGAGGGCCTCGTCCTCAAGGCGGCCCAGGGCCCCCTCCAGACGGGCCTCGTCGCAACGGGCAAATCCGTTTTCAATCAGAAAGCCGATCACCCGGTCGGGATCGGCCAGGGGGATGAAGGCGACGGCCGGGCCGTCGCCGGGCTGGTGACCCGAGTCGCCGTGGATGACCACGGTCCGGGGCCGGCTTCCCGCTTCGTCGGCATCGGGCCGGGTAAGGCTCGCCCGGATCTGGTCGAACTGGGCCTGGAGGCCCTCGTCGGATGATTGTCTTTCCTTACGGGATTCAGTTGACTCATCCGGCCGCCTGGGCGGGAGGGGCTCGCCGGTCCCAAGGCCCCGGAAGATAAAGACCCCGTTGAACAACCGGGTCGAAAAGCAGTCGAGATCCAGGGTGGCTTCCAGGGGGCCGAGGTTGTAGGACCGAACGTCGCCCACCTCCCGGGCGAGGTCGAGGATCTGGCGGGGCACCGCCGAGTCGTCCCGGATGAGGAGGTCGGGGTCGGCCCGGAGCCGGGCGACCAGGGACTGGAGCCGGCGGCCCTGGGTCAGAAACCCCGACGGGGTGTGGAGAGCCAGGTGGACCTTGTGGATCAGGAGAAGGTCCTCGAGGGTCGTGTAAGCCCGAACCGCGTCGTCGATCTCCCCGGCAAGCCCATCGACCCGGGTGGCCACGGCAATGCCGGGGCCGTATTGCGAGTAGATAAAGTCGAGAACCCGGGGGTCGAAGGAGAACTCCTCATGGATGAGCCCGGCCCCGCCCTGGTCCGGGGAGACCACGATGGCGTAGCGGTGAGCCGGCCCGGCCTGGAGGTAGTTCCGGCCCAGCTCCGCCTCGATCTCCGGGGATTCCCCGCGCCGGTCCACGTGGAATTCGGCCAGGTCGGTCCGCCGCCCCACGGCCCACTCGAGAGCCCGGTTGTACCGGTCGGCCAGGGCTCCGGTCACCGGATAGAGCCGCTCCGGAAGGCCGGCTATCTCGACTTCGGGGAGGTCAACGCCGGCCGGGACCGGGGAGCCGTCCGAGGGCATCCGGATCATCCGTCCGCCCCGCCGGACCGGGCCAGAATCCGCCGGATGGCCGCATCCTTTTCCCGGACCATCTCGGCGATCCGGGTTTTCAGGACTTCAGCCCGGGCCAGGGCTCCGGTCTCCCCGGCGGCCATCTGAGTTTCGTAAAACCGGAGCTGGGCCTGGAGGTCCCACATCCGGGAGTTGTAGCCCCGGGTGATCTGGCCCTCGGCCTCGGTTTCGGCGAACCGGGCCTCGGAGTCGAAGTAACGCTGGGCCTCCTGGTAGAGGATGTCCGGGGTGATGGGCCGGTAGAGCTCGGCGAGGATAGCCACCTTCCGGTCGTAGGGCTGGTCCAGAAACAGAGCCCGATTCTCGAACCATTCGGAGGGGACGTCGAAGTCGGCGCTCCGGGCCTTGATTGCATCCAGGATCGCCTTGGCCGACCGGCCGGTGATCCGGGGGTTTTTGGCTTTGAGGTCCGCCATGAACCGGCCGAAGTCGAGGAGCGAGGCGGTCCGCCGGTCGGCGAACCGGTCGGCCATATAGGCGGCCACCTCGTCGCCCCCGTCGGCCGGTGCCGCGTCCAGATCGATCTGGGTGGCAAAAGGAGTGTAGTCGGTCTCGATGTTGATGAGCCCCCGGTCCAGGAGCTTGCCCCCGAAGATGACCACCATGTCGGCGAAGTCCTCGGCGGTGGTGGGGCCGTCGATGATCACCCGGTCGTTGAATCGGTTCCGGAGCGCCTCGTCGAGCCCGGTGGGCTTGTTGGACGCGGCAAAATTGATGACGTTGCCCCGCCGGACGGTGAAGACCCCGTCGAGGTATTGCATCAGGATGTTGGTGATATCGTTATCCGCGCCCTGGGCGTCGTCCCGGCTGGAGGTGAGAAGATCGATGTCGTCCAAGACCCCCATGCTGAGGGTTTTCGAGTCCTGGGTCACGGAGAGGCGCTGGAGCAGTATCTTGCCGGTCTTGCCGTAGAACTCGTCCTTGATGGACTGGTCCACGGTGAAGATCGAAAAGGGGAGTTCGGCCGCCTCGGCCAGGTCCCGGAGCCGGGTCATGGCCAGACGGAACAGAGAAGATTTTCCGGTTCCGGGGAGACCGTCATAGAGGCAGGTCCAGGCGAGCCCGCCCAGAACCAGGATGGGGTTTTCCCCGGCGACCGGGTCGTAGAGGGCCAGCCGTTCCACGTAGCGGGCGATCCGCTTTTTGGCGTGACGGTTCCCGACGATCTCCCGGGCCTCGATGGGCTGAAAGGAAACCTCGGTAATGGCGGCCGGGGCCGCCTCGACGGTCCGGTCGGTGTAGCCCTCGATGATCAGAAAGTCGTCGAGGACCCGGAAGGTGTATCCCCGGAGATGGCCCGCCAGCTCGGGGTAGGCGTCGGCCCCGGCCCGGCTCAGCTCGGCGTACCGGTCGAAGACGTCCTTGACGAAGACGGCAAAGGCCAGGGCGCCCTCGAAGGCATCCCCGGTATCGGCCTGGCGGAGAAGGTAGGCGAAGATCGGGGCCATGAGCCGCCGAATCACGGCCGAATCGGGCTGGGTCGAGTCGAGGGAGAGGCCCAAATCGGACAGGTCGGCCCGGTCCTCGGCCTCGGCCACCCCCTCGGACCGGATCAGGGCGTCCAGACGCTTCGAGACATACCGGGAAGCGGCAAAGGTGGCGAAATCGTGGCAGAATCCCCGGAGATTGGCCAGGGTGGGGTCGGTGGCCAGCCGGTCCGAGGGGGTGGCGATCAGCTTGGCCTTGAGCCCGACCTTGTCGGCCAGAAGGTCGGCCACCGCCTGGAAGAGAGCCATCCCGGTGCGGATGGCCAGGTAGGTCTCCCGCTCCACGTGGCTCATGACAAACCGCTCCTCGGGGTCGAGGCGGCGGAGGAGATCGGGGAGGGAATTGGCCTGGCCCCGATACCGGTAGGCGGTCAGAAGGGCTTCCACCGGCTCGCGGTATTGCTTGAGCCGGTCGGCGTCAATATCGACGGGGTTGTTGTGTTCAGTCATCGATTCGTCCCGTGGCGGTAAAGCCGTAAAGCCGGCTGTTGTCGAGGTCCAGGTTCCGGTCGTGAGCCCGCTGGACCAGGCGATGGGGCATGAGGAGGTAGCGGGGAGAGGCGATGGGCGGGCTGAGCTCGCCGATGTGGGCATCCCCGGAAAAAAATCCCCTGATCCAGTTGCCCAGGCCCCGGCGCTTTTTCTCGCCGGTCCGGACCACCGACTGCTTCTGGAAGGCCAGAACACA
>CAZWGY010000195.1:0-2027 GCA_964633575.1 uncultured Desulfobacteraceae bacterium | reverse complement strand
TCGGCCAGGGGGCCCGGGTTAGTCGTAAAGCGGTTGTAGAAGGGGCCGATGTCGAACCGCTCGATGCACTCGAGCTTGACCCCGGTCACCTCCTCGATCCCCCGGGCCAGGTAGCCCAGCTCCAGGTTGACCACTGTGCTCAGGCCGTTCTCAATCGCCCGGAACAGCTCCGACCGCCACTCCCGCTTCGGGTAGCTCCGCTCCGGAACCCGCATGTATAAGGTGTAGAACCGGGGAAGGTTGTGGTGGTCATCGAGCCGCTCCACCGAAAGGGTGACATAGTGGTGGTCGTCCTCGACCCCGGTGGTTTTCTCGTCCAGAAACCGGAGCCGCCGGGGCGGAGTGATCCCCTGGAGGGTCTCGTAATAAGCCCGGGCGAGCTTCCCGGCGATGGGGTCCCTCGGGTAAAGCCCCCGGAAAAGGAAGTAGAGGGCGTCGTCCACCAGGGTCTCGTCTGGGGGGATGGCTCCTAATGATGCCTCGGCATGTTCCTGGTCGGCGGCGAGGAAGTGGAAGTCCCGGATGACAATGGGAAACCCGGAGTCGGTGGTGTCGAGGGTGCAGGGCAGCCGGATATCGTCCGGCCGGCGGAGGGCTTCCAGGCGGTGCTTGAGGAGCACGGCCCAGAGGGTCTTGCCGAGCCGGCCGATGAAGTCGATCAGCTCGGCATTCTTGCCGCCGTCCCGCCGGAGACGCTCGCGGAGCAGGGTCCGGAGCATCTCCAGCATCCGGATGAGCATATCGAGGTGCTCGCGGGTCTCGTCGGGGGAAAGGGATCGGAGGTTTTTCCCCCCGATCCGGAGATCGATGGCGTGGTCCGCGACGGTGTCGCGGCGGCTGTCCCGGATGGCGGGCATGACCTGATCAGCCTCCGAAGCGCTCGTCGGTCGAGCGCTGGGCCTTTTCCCGAACCTTGTCGTAGCGCTCGTTGAAGTCCCGCATCACCGACTCCATCCGGTCCATGTAGCCCTTCATCACCGTTTCGTCCACGAGCTGGATTTCCTCACGGGCGAGGGTGGCGTCGCTCACCGAAGCCGCCGCCTGGGTGATGATGTCCACCGACTGATCGGTGGCCACGTTGACCGCCTTGTCGAGAGACTCCATGCCCTTGGTGGTCATCATGACCTTGACCGCCTCGGGGGCCGCGAGGTAGATCTCGGTAACGTTGTCGATCTTCTCCTTGACCATGGTCGCCTGCCGGCCGAGGTCCCGGACCATCTTCTCGAAGGCGTCCCGGCTCTGGCGGTTGGCCTCGAGGGCCTGCTGAGCCTGGTTGTAGATGGTAAAAACCTGGTCGTACTCGTTGCGGACATCGGCGAGCTGCTTGTTCATCTCGTTTAATTCCGAAACGAGCTTCGCCTGGGTCTGGGCGTCGGCGGACTGGAAGGCGGCGTCCTTTTCCGCGTAGGCGGCCTCCACCGCGTCGAGCTTCTCCTTGAGGGCCGCTTCCCGGGGTTCATACTCGGCGATCTTGGTGGTGATGACGTCGCCGTTGGCCTGAAGCCGGGAGTAGGTCTCGATGGTATCCTCCCGAACCTCGCAGATCTCCTTGAAGAGCTGCTCGCCATAGGAGAGGATAATCTGGAGGTTGTCCCGGGGACTCCCGGTGCGGAGCCGCTCCAGCCGCTTTTTATCCGCCATCTTCCGGGTGAAGGGGAAAAAGGCCATGACCTTTTCCAGTCCCTGGTAATTCTGGCCGTCGGCGGCGAACTGGACGTACTCGGTGAGGTTGTCCGTGAGCCCCTCGGCCAGCTCGGCGATGGTCTGGCGGTAGCCGCCGTATTGGTTGAGCCCGCTGTCGAGCCTGGACAGCTCCCCCTCGATCTCCTCGGGGTTGACCTGAGCCAGGTTCTGGAAGAGGGCTTCGGTCCGGTCGAGCCCCTCGTAGAGGTCGCCACTTAACGCCTGTCGGGAGCTTCTGAGGGATTCGAGCTGCTTTGAATGCTCCTCGATGAGCCCCAGCTTTGTCTGTTGTGCCATGTCACGGTCTCCAATGTGTGTCGAAATCCAAATCGAAATCGGGATCG
>CAZWGY010000194.1:0-8349 GCA_964633575.1 uncultured Desulfobacteraceae bacterium | reverse complement strand
CGGATGAGCGGGTAGCAGACGGCAAAGTAGCAGATTCCCACCAGGCCGAAAACCATCAGCCCCTCGGGAACCCGTTGAACCGTGAGCCAGCCCACCCGGGTGACGTCGGTGAGTCCGATGACCGAGACGATGGACGAGTCCTTGATCAGGAGCACGTACTGGCCCACCAGGGGCGGCAGGATGGTCCGCATGGCCTGGGGGAGAACCACGTACCGCATCCGCTGAACCGGCGTCAGTCCGATGGCCGCCGCCGCCTCGGTCTGCCCCGGCGGGACCGCCTCGATCCCCCCGGCCACGATCTCGCAGATATACGCGCCGCCGTAAAGGGTCAAACTCAGGATCGCCGCGCTGAACGCCTCCAGTTGAAGGCCCCACTCCGGCAGGATGAAAAAGACGATAAAGAGCTGGACCAGATAGGGCGTCCCCCGCATCACGTCCACATACACCTGGAGGACCATCCGGACAAGCCGAATCCGCCCGGACCGCAAAATCCCGGCGAAAAACCCCAGGATCGTTCCGAGCACCAGGCTGATTCCCGACACCATGACGGTCATCCAGAGCCCCTTGAGGAAAAAGGGAAGGCTGTCGATGAGCTGCTGAAAGTAAAATCCCCACATAATGCTTCGCTCAGGCTCTCCGCCGGTAAATCAGACGCCGCTGCCACCAGCTCGACAGGGTTTTTAAACAAAAGTAAATCAGGAGATAAAAGACGGCGGTGGTGAAAAACCCCTCCGCCGGCATGAACCGTTCCGATGTCAGGCGCTGGCTGGCCCGGGTCAGCTCGAAGACGGAGATCAGCGACAGGAGCGCCGAGTCCTTGACCAGAACGATGGTCTGGCCCAGGAGCGGCGGGATGGTCAAGCCCACGGCCTGGGGCAAAATGATATAGCGGAGCCGCTGGAGATAGGTGAAGCCAAAAGCGATTCCGGCCTCGTTCTGGCCCCAGGGCACCGACTGGACCCCGGCCCGGAGAATCTCGGCCATATAAGCTCCCGAATTGAGCGCCAGGGCGATGATGCCGGTTCCGTATTCCGGGATCTGAATCCCCAGGCTGGGCAAACCGAAGTAGAAAAAGTAGAGCTGGACCAGAAGCGGCGTCGAGCGGATGATTTCGATATAGGCCACCGCCGGGGTCACCAGGAGGCGCCGGCCCGAAATCCGCATCATGCAGGCGAGGGTCCCGATTGCCAGAGCCCCCGCCAGCGCGATGGCGGACATCCACGTCGTCGCCCAGAGCCCGGCCAGAAAGGTGGGCATGTAATCGAAAATCACCCGGAAGTTGAACGACTGGAGCATACCGGCTCAGGCCATTTCGGAGATGGTCCGGTTCGGGCCGGCCGCGTTGAGCGACCGGCCTTCGGGGATCAGTGGTCTTCCTTCCACTTCAGGGAGCGGACCCAGTAGTCGATGTTTGCGTCATACCGGCCGTCCTCGCGAATCCAGGTGAAAAAGAGGTTGATCCATTCCAGAAGATGCCGGTCCGACGGCCGGACGGCAAAGGCCAGGGGCTGCTTGGACATCCGGATGTCCAGAATCTTGATGCTGTCCGGCGGAAAGGATGCCAGTTGGCCCCGGACCGCCGATTCGTCGTTAATCCCGATATCGGCATGGCCGCTGAGGACGGCGTTGATGAGGAGCGGGCCGCCACCCTTGTAAGTCTTTCGCTTGGCATTGGGGATATATCGCCTGGCGTCGGCCTCGCCGGTCCCGCCCAGCAGGAGCGCCACCGTAACGTCCTCACGGTTGCAGTCCTCCAGGGTCTCATAAGGAGCGTCCTTTTTGGTGAAGATGATGGTGCCTGACTCGTAGAAGGGTTCCGAGAAGGAGACCTTCAGAGCCCGTTTCAGGTTGGCCGTCATGTCGGCGGCCAGGAGATCGGCCTTGCCCGACAGGAGCGCCGGAATAAGCCCGTCCCAGTCGTAGTCGAGGAACTTGATCTTGACGCCCATCTCCTCCGCCATGAGCCGGCAGAATTCCACGGATGATCCGGTCCGCTCACCGTTTTTGTCCATAAAGGAAAACGGCGGTCCCTGGGTTTGAACGGCCACCCGGAGCTCGCCCCGCTTGATGATCTCCTCCAGGGTGTCGGCCGTCGCCGGAGCGGCGACCGCCATCCCCAATCCCAGGGCCAGGGTCCAGACAATGAGGTTTCGTCCGAGCTTCATCGCATCCTCCTTTGGGTTTGAGCCCACGCCAATGGCGCAAGCAATGGTGGACCGCACGGGCGTGCGGCGTTTTCAGTGTTGCCATTCCGAATCATTAAAGGCTTAATGCTGCAATTCGGACTCGATTCGTTCAGACAAATAGATTTTTAACAGAGATTGGTAGGAAATGTCGCGTTTGTTGGCCAAAAGTTTTAAATTTTCAAGCATCGACTCAGGAAGGCGGATCGATATCTTCCGGGTTGAAGGTTTCAACCGCGAAAACACCACCTCCTCACCCTCAGACCAATCGAGATACTCAGATGAATCATGGCTTTGCCAAAAACGCCGCTCCTCGGCCTCGTCTTCAAAGTGTGGTATTTTTTTTAGCACTTTAAATTCCGTCGGCTGCCATCGGAATCAATCAAACACGGCGGCATCCGGGGAAATCCACGGCCGATCCTGAAACTCGCCGGCCTCGTGCCAGGTGAGGCGGCCGTTGTGAGCGGTGAGCCCCCGTCTCAGGGCATGGTTTTCCTTCAGCGCATCGACCACCCCCCGGTCGGCCAGCTCCGTCAGAAAGGGGAGAACCGCCAGGGAAAGGGCCGCCGATGCGGTCCGGGCCACCGTGCCGGGGATATTGGTCACCGCGTAGTGGACGATGCCGTCCACCGTCCAGACCGGATCGGTGTGGGTGGTGTACCGGTCCACGGTCTCGATGGCCCCGCCCAGGTTGGCGGAGACATCGACGATGACGCACCCGTGCTTCATATTGGACAGGGCCTTTCGGTCGATGATGTGGCGACCGCTGTCGGGCGGCACGGTGGTGGCGTGGATCACCATGTCGGCGGTTTCCAGATAGGGGCGGAGCGGGACGGTTTCGATGCTCAGAACCCGGACGTTGGCGGGAAGCAGGGGGGCGATCCGGCCGATCCGTTTCCCGTCGATTTCAAAGAGGCTCACCTGAGCCCCCAGGCCGGCGGCCACCGCCGCCGCGTGAAACCCGGCCTGGCCCGCTCCCAGGACCACCACTTCGGCCGGCGCCAGGCCCGGATAGGCCACCAGACTGGTCCCGACCCCGCCTTGATGGTTGCACAAAAAGGCCATACCCTGGAGGACGGCCTGCTGCCCGGCGATGATGCTCATGGGAGCCAGAAGCGGTCGGGCGCCGTCGTCGAACCGGACGTTTTCAAAGGCCACCGCCGTCATCTTCCGGTCGAGAAGGAGATCCACCAGGCTCGGGCGGGTCTCGGAGTGAAGAAAACAGAAGAGGGCCTGGCCTTCGCGGAACCGGTCGAATTCCTCGGGGATCGGCTCCTTGACCTTGACGATCAGGTCGGCGGCCCGGGTAACGCCATAGGCGTCCGGGGCAATCCGGGCCCCGATCCCGTTGAAGGTTTCGTCCGGGTATCCCGCCCCGTCGCCGGCCCCGCTCTGGACGATCACGCCATGTCCCCGTTCCATCAGCTTCCGGACCCCCTGGGGAACGAGGGGAATCCGGTATTCCGACGGCTTGATTTCCTTGAGTATTCCGATGTTCATCCGGCCCGTCCTTTCGGGAGTTGCGATGTCCGCCCGCTCATGGAAACTTCCATCGGAGAGCTTCCATGCGGTTGTGCCGCCGGCGGGGATGTGTCAGGAGCCAGGCGCCCGGCGAAGCGGGGAAAATGGGGACCTGACACTTGGAAATTGGACGGACTCCGGTTCAGGATTTCACCAGGCCGTCCGGAGATTCCGCTTTGGAGGGCTCCGGTTTCCGCCGCGCCGGGCCGTGGATTGCCTTTCGGTCTTGCGGTGGAGAGGGCGGCGCCGGCCGCCCCGCCGCGGACCGGATTGCTTTCCCGGCGGCTTCTTCCTGAATCCGGGTCTCCACCAGGAGGCTAAGGGTATGGACCAGCCATTTCATCCGGATGGACTGGCCTTTCAACCGGCGGGATGCGGCGGCGAACGCCTCGGCGTCCTCGGCGTTCTTCCCGGTGATCTCGGCGGCCTTCCGGGCCGCGCCTTTCACTCTCCGAATCCCGCCGGCATGATGATCGGAGGCCGAGGCGATCTCGGTCACCAGCTCCCCGATCCGGCCGGCGCCCTCTTCGACTCGGGAAAAGGCGTCGCCGGTCTTAACGGCCAGGCCGTCTCCTTCCCGGACCCGGTCGGTGGTCTCCCGGATCAGCCTGGACGTATTCCCGGCGGCCTCGGTGCAGCGTTGAGCCAGCTTTCGGACCTCATCGGCCACCACACTGAAGCCGGCCCCCGCTTCTCCGGCCCGGGCCGCCTCCACCGATGCGTTGAGGGAGAGGAGATTGGTCTGGAAAGCGATCTCGTCGATGGTCTTGATGATCCGCGAGGTCTCCCGGCTCGCCCCCCGGATCTCCCCCATGGCCCTGGTGAGGCTGCCCATCGCCTCGTTGGCGCTTTGAACCACCTCACGGACCTCGGCCATGATGGCGTCGGCCTCCCTGGCGCTGTCCGCCGTCTTGTTGGTCATGTCGGACATCTCCTCGAGGGAGGCGGCGGTCTGGTGGACCGAACGGGCGTGTTCGGCGGTCCGGTCCGCCAGCGATTCGCTCACCGAATACATCTCGCCGGCCGCCTTCGCCACCTGGGACGCTCCGTCCGAGACCTGAGTCGATGCGTTTCGCACCACCCGGACGACGGACCGGACCATCAGCAACCCCGCGATGAATCCGAGACCGATGATGGCGATTCCCACACCCGAAATCAGGGTGATAAAGGCATGGGTCCGCTGTCGGACCTGGGCTTTGGTGAAGATGATCTCGACGAAGCCCACCGGCATGGCCGCCTCGCCCAGAGGAGCGAAGATCGCCATTTCGGTCCCGGTGTCCTGGTAGAGAGGCTCCTTGACGGCGCCGTACCCTTCGGCCGCCTCACGGCGTTCCTCGTTCCCCCGGACGAACCCCAGGGTCGGATCAAAGACGGTGACCGACCGGATCGGGTTTCCCGTCTCGCCGATCCGCAACATTTCGAGGGTCTCGTCGATGACCTGGCCGTCGTCCAGGAACATCGCCTTCATGCCGATGGCCAGGTTTTCCGACAGCAGATCGACGATCACCCGGGAGCCGGCGGTGACCTTCATGATGTCGGCCGTGAGACGCTGGACCCGAAGCGGAAGGATCAGGACGATGAAGGCGAGCATCAACGCGATGATCCCGGCGCCCAGAACCGTGAACCTGAATTGGATGGAGGAGGTGTTGATCTTCACGGATGGCCCCTTCCTTCTCTTCCGTCTGGCGGCCGCCGTGGCCCGCCGTGATTCAGAAATGGACCTTCAGGCCGCCGGAGATCCATCGGTCCGGCATGAGGTACCCGCCTTCGGTGTAATCCTCGCCGGTGATGTTGTCCGCCTTCAGCCACGCCTCGAAATGACCGGCGAACCGGTAGGTAAAGGCGGCGTCCAGGGTGGTGACGGCGTCCTCCTCCCACCGCACCTGAGTAAACGCGGCGTCGTAGAGGGGAACGATCTTATCATCGATCCAGTTGGCCCGGAGGTAGAAGCCGGCGGCTTTGTCCAGAAAGAAAGCCTGGAAGATCGCCGACACCTTGTTTCGGGGAAAGTGGTCCTTGCGAATCCATTTCCCTCCCGCGTCCCCCTTGGTTTTGGGATCGGCGTGAGTGTAATTCACCCCGACCCGGATGGCGGGAACCGGCTGGTAGTGGATGTAGGACTCGATCCCCTCGGTCTTGGCCTCGGCGGCGTTCTCATACCGGTTGGCCATGAGATCGTAAACCACCAGGTCATCGAAATCGATCCGGAAGTACGTCATCCCCAGGTTGAGCTTGTTTTCCATGAGGAACTGATCCACGCCCGCTTCATAGCTGAGGCTCTCCTCCGGGGAGAGGTCCGGGTTGCCGATGGGGATGAGCTCCCCGCCGGAAAGAAACCCGCCATGGACTTCGTAAAGGGCCGGCGCGCGGTAGCCGGTGCCGATGTGGGCGTGGAGCTTCGTGTCGGTGGCCTGGAAAATATAGGCGGCCGACATCTCCCAGACCGCCTTGGCGTCGAACTTCTCGTGGTCGTTGTACCGCCCCCCGACGTCGATGAGCAGGGCGTCGTCCAGAAAACGGGTCTGGGCCATGGCGAAAGCATCCCAGAAATCCCAGTCATAGCTGAAAGTGATCGGGTCGAAGACCCCGGCGTACTTGTTCAGGGGTTCGGTGTTGTCGTAACCGGACTGCTCGTAGTCAGCGCCGAGGGTCACCGTGATCCACTCCCGGGGATAGAGGTTAAACTGGAACTCGCCATAAGCGGTGTCGCCGTCGAACCCGGAACGGTCCCCCGCCATGTCCGACCAGAGGTAGGTTCGCTCGGTCCCGCTGTAGGCGCCCTTGACGGTGAAATCCCAGAGCTCCCGGGTCTTGTGGCGGTAAACGAGCCCCAGTTGGTAGAGCCGGTTCTGGTATTCCTGGTCCTCGGCCGGCTGGTTCCGGACCAGCTTTCCGTCGGCGTCGATGCCGGGAAGGGTTGAATTGAGCGGCGCCTCGCTGTCCGAGAAGATGGAGGAAAACTCGAGGGTGCTCTCCCCGGCCAGTTTGACCCCGGCGCCCCCCAGAAGCCCGAACTTCTCGTAGTCGTAGCTTTCCCCTTCGAATCCGTCCCCGTTATCGGAGGTGATGTAAACGGGGTTGAGATCGAAGAAGTAGGCGTCGGTGCCGTACCCGGCCCGGGCGCTCTGGATGAACAGGTCGTTGTCGCCCACTTCGGTCCGGGAAAGCAGCCTGGGGCCGTTCATCCACTTGTCGGGGATGATGTTGATGACCCCGCCCATGGCCTGGGAGCCGTAAAGGGTGCTGTTGGTTCCCCTCAGCACCTCGACGCGGTCAATGCCGGTTCCCATGTAGAGGTCCTGGAGAAACGAATGGAAGGTGTTCTGGGTATCGGCGGCGTCCTTGAGGGGCAGGCCGTTGTACTGAAACTGAGTGTACTGGGATTCGGCCCCCCGGATGTTGATCCGCATCAGCCGGCCCGGGCCGCCGTTGCGCTTGAGAAAAACCCCCGGAACGGTATCGATCATCTCGGGAATGAACAGCTCCTGAGCCGTGTCCATGTCCCGGCGGTTCACCACGGTGATGCTCTTGGTGACCTTGGACAGCGGGGTCTCGGTCCTCGATGCCGTCACCACGGTGGTGTTGAGCAGCTCGTCTAAGGACAGCTCCACCAGCTCCTCGGTCTTCAACTCATCCTGGCCCCGGGCCGTCGTGGCGATCAGCAATACCAGCAGCACGCCCCACAAGCCATTCACCATTCTCACCGTCCGCCCGGACGGTTGCCTCATTCGTTCCATCTCTTTCTCCTTATCCCTTATCGGTGTTGGTTTGGACCGTCGGATCATTTAGTGTCCATCCAGAAATCGGAAAGTTTGGTCGGGATCAAGGCGCACGAAAAATTTTACCGCAGTCATATGTCTGATATTTCGAGGATAAAATTTTGAGCGCAACGCTGATATCGGGCAAAATGGCCATTTTATGGATGGGCACTATTTGTAGGTCAGGGAAACCTTCAGGATCGTGGGGTCCCAGCGGATCCCCTCGTCCCTGGATGCCGAGATGTTGAGCAGGACCCGGGGCTTTCCACCGGAGATCCCGACCCCGAGGCTCACCCCCCTGGGAACCAGGTCCGGCAGACCGGTGAGGCTGATCACCCCGTTTTTCCGGGTATAGTCGATGGCGGCTTCGAGGCGGGACGGATCGCCGATATAAACAGCCGAAGGCTCCTTTTCCGGCGGGATGCCGCCGGCGGTCACCCCGCCGAGCTTCCCGGTGCCGATGGCCACCCCGGACACGCGCTTCAGCTCCGCCGCGACCTTGTCATCTCCCACCACATGGATGGTGATCTCCTGGCCGGCGAGGCCCTGGTGAAAGGCGAGAAGCTTGACGAAAAGCGCCGCCTGAATCTGAGCCGGGGCCACGGACAGCTCCTCGGAACGGCACGGCCGGGAAAAAACCATGGAGATGAAAAGGGAAAGGACGATCAGAATACAGATGTGGGCGCTCCGCCACGAAGACAATCGGAATCGAGCCACGGTTCCCTCCTGTTTTTTGGAGAAAGAGAAGCTTGCGGGCGAGGGGCCATTGCTTTTGCGCGGGTTTCCTCGCCCTCATGTCTTCTATCATGGTTCCGGGGCGTCTTCAACCGCAAAGGCGGACGGCGGCTTTCGCCACATCAAAGCGGCGTTAAAGGCGGTCCACCGGA
>CAZWGY010000193.1:0-8350 GCA_964633575.1 uncultured Desulfobacteraceae bacterium | reverse complement strand
TGGTGAAGGTCATCGGTATCGGGCCGGCGGGCCGCGGCCACTCCCTTTCCTAATCTCTACAATACCGAATATAATTAAATAGATCAACATCCCGGGGCGGGCCGCAAAAATCGAGGCCGATTTTTTTTCCAATCCCCTTTCAATTCCTGCTTGACAGGCCGCTGAAAGGGGTATATGTTTCTGGGTAATCAATAAAGGCCCGTCTGGATCAGCGGGCCGGTTTCGTACTGAGGGCGTTCCATTTGTCAGACTTGATAGTGGCATCCCGAAAGTTGAAACTGAGAGAATTTTTAGAAGAAAGGAGGGTGCCCCAATGGCAAATGGCGTCGTGAAGTGGTTCAGTGAAAAAAAGGGCTACGGTTTCATCGAGCAGGAAGATGGACCGGATGTCTTCGTTCATTTTTCCGGAATCAATGGAAGCGGTTTCAAATGTCTGTATGAAGGAAACCGTGTGACCTTCGACATTCAGCAGGGTCCGAAAGGACCGTCTGCTGTCAATGTGACGGTCGCCTAAGTCCGGCATACGACCCGATTCCGTAGCAAAAAAAGGCCCCCCGCATCCGTGCGGGGGGCCTTTTTTGCGTTGGGGCGTCCGGGTCAGGGACGACCATCGGATCAGTACTGCTTGACCGGTCGGACCTCCACCGCCTGCTTTCCCTTGGGGGTATCCTTGATCTCGTAGGACACCCGATCATCCTTTTGCAGCCCGAAGTGACCGAACTGCCTGATCCCTGACTTGTGCAGGAAGAGATCCTCCTCGTCTTCCGTGGTAATGAAGCCGTACCCTTTTTTTTCGCTGTACCACTTGATGCGGCCTTCTGCCATTGCCTCTCTCCTTTCAGTGAGTTAAACGCAACTGCTTAGGGAGATTCTTATTGAATCGGCCCCTCCGCCACGGGCTCGACTTCCACGCCGGCGCAAAAAAGCGTTTTTCCAGAGCAAATGCGTTGGATAATGCGCTCAAAGCCCCCTATCATAAAGGAACGGGTCGGCATTGTCAAAAAGCGATTCTATTTTTTTCCGCCGGCGCATTATGCCTTGCCGCCGGCGGGCAGGGTAAACCGGAAGACCGACCCGCCCCCCGGCCGTTCATCCACCCGGATGGCCCCGCCGTTTTGCTCCACCAGGTCGCGGCAGAGCATGAGCCCGAGGCCGCTGCCCTTTTCATTTTGGGTTCCCCGGGTCGTCAGGTGAGTGTCCGGTCGAAACAGAAGCCCCCGGTTTTCCTCGGGGATTCCGATGCCGGTGTCGGCCACTGAGACGGTGACCTCGCCGTCTCCCGTTTCCGCGCTCACCACCACTTCACCGCCTTCGGGGGTGAACTTGATGGCGTTGGAGACGAGGTTCCGGATCACCAGGAGCACCATGTCGGCGTCCGCATGGGCGGTGATGTCATCGGGGACCGCCGACCGGAGCGTGATCGACTTGTCCCGGGCGATCCCGCCCAGTTGCCGGAAGTTGGTGTTGACCAGCTCGGCGAGCTGGAGGTCCGATGGGTTCCGCTGGATGTCCCCCCGCTGGCTCCGGGCCCAGGATAGGAGGTTTTCCAAAAGATGATAGGCCCCTTTGGCCGAGGCATGGAGGTTTTTCAAGACCGCCGACTGCTCCTCCGGCGTCAGGGTATCGGGGGTTTCGGCCATCACTTCCAGGAGGTGGATCAGTGAGCCGATTGGGCCTCGGAGGTCGTGGCCGATGATGGAAAAGAGCTTGTTCTTGGTGGCATTGGCTCGGCTGAGGTCCCGGTTGGCCTCTTCGAGGGCTTCCCGGGCGTGTTTGAGCGAGAGATGGGCGTGGAGCCGGGCGAGGACCTCTTCCTTCTGGAAGGGCTTGGTGATGTAGTCGAGGCCGCCGGCTTCAAACCCGTTGACCTTGTCCGCCGTTTCCGTCAGGGCGCTGATAAACAGCACGGGGATGTCCCGGGTCGCCGAGCCCGCCTTGAGCCGTCGGCAGACCTCGAACCCGTCCATCTCCGGCATCATCACGTCCAGGAGAATCAGGTCCGGCCGTCGTTTTTCCACGAAGGCGAGGGCTTTGGCCCCGTCCTTGGCGGTGGCGACCCGAAAGCCCGTCTCCCGGAGGATGTTGGCCAGGACCTGGAGGTTGTGAGGGTTGTCATCGACAATGAGAATCGTGGACGGGGGATTGTCCGTCATGGTCACGCTCCTTTGGCGGGATAGCATGGCTCACCGGGCGTCGATGACTTCCGGAAACCGGCATAAGAGCCGTTCCACCTCATCCACCCGGTTGGCCCGAGCGGCATCGTAGAGGCGCTCGGCATAATCAGCAAGGTGGCCGGCCCCGTGGTCCGGAACCGCCCGCCGGAGGTCGTCGGCAAACGCCTCGACGTCGTCAATAAAGTAAACCTCGGCCATCTCTTCCCAGCGTGGAAGAAAGGCTGTTTTCAGGTCCCGGCGGAAGGCTTCGGAGACCGGCTCGGCCCCGGAATCGATTTCCCCTTCGCTCCCTTCACTCGAAGGGTCGGATTCCGGAATCCGGTGCGGCAAGAACCGTTTGAGCTCCGAAACGAGCTGCCGCCGACTCACCGGCTTTTTCAGAAACCCGTCGAAGAGCTCGCCGATCCGGGCCTCCATCTCCTTCATCACCGAGGCGGTAAAGGCCACCACCGGGACGTCTTCGAAAGCGGGGTCGGCCTTCAGGATCTCGGTGACTTCGAACCCGTTTTTGTCCGGCATCCGGATGTCCATGAGGATCAGGTCGTACCGGGTCCTGGCGACGGTCTCGAGAGCCGCGTCACCGCCGTCCGCCTCATGGATCTCCAGGGCCGTTTGAGAGAGAAACCCCCGGACCAGATCGCGATTGGCGGCCACGTCATCGACAATGAGCACCGATCCCGGCTCGAAAACCACCGTCTCCTCGCCGTCGTCACCGTCGGTTTCGACGGCCGGGTTGTCATCCGGCACCCGCTCCAGATCAGGGATGATCACCCGAAACGTCGTCCCCCGGCCCACCTCGCTGTCGAGCTCGATCCGGCCGCCCATCATCTCGGTAAGGCGCTTGGTGATGGTCAGTCCCAAACCGGTGCCCTCGTATTTCCGGGCCCGCTGACCGTCCTGCTGCTGGAAGCTCTCGAAGATCCGGGACTGCTGGTCCTCGGGGATGCCGATCCCGGTGTCGGCCACCGAGATGGCCAGCCCGACGCGATCCGGGTCCTCACCGGAGATCACCCGGGCGGCGATCCGGACCGATCCCTCGTGGGTGAACTTGACGGCGTTTCCCACCAGGTTGATGAGGATCTGGCGGAGCCGGATCTCGTCGGCCATTAAAAACAGCGGCAGGTCCGGGTCCACCTCGGCCTCGAGCTCCAGCTCCCGCTCACGGGCCTTCTGGGAAAAGATCTTCCGGACCTCCTCGATGATCCGGCGGATGGAGACGGCTTCGTATTGGAGCTCAAGCCGGCCGGCCTCGATCTTCGAGAGGTCGAGGATGTCGTTGATGAGGGCCAGAAGGGTCTGGCCGGAGGAGCGGATGGTATTCAAGTGAGCCGTTTGACGGGGGTCCGTGGACCGTTCCAGGAGAATCTCGGTGAACCCTAAGATCGCGTTCATGGGAGTCCGGATCTCGTGGCTCATGTTGGCCAGAAACTCGCTTTTGGCCCGGTTGGCCACCTCCGCCCGGTCCTTGGCCGCCTTGAGCTGTTCCAGGGTCTCGTTGAGCTCGGCGGTCCGCTTGTCCACCAGCTCCGTCAGGTGGTACCGATGGCGGTTGATGGTATCGAGCATGTCGTTGACGGCATAGCCCAGCTCGGCGATCTCGCTCTTGCCGCCGGCGGCAAACCGGGCCTCGTCATCACCGGCCCGGACCCGTCCCACCACCTCGGAAAGCTTCCGGATGGGGGAAACGATGGTCCGCCCGATGAGGCCCAGAAAGAGCAACAGAAGCGAGAACGCCACCGCCGAGGCCGTGATGAACCGTTCGTGGAGCCCCTCTCTGAGGCCGGCGGCGGTGGCGATGGCTTCGGCCGAAAGCGTGTCCGCGCTGTCCGACAGGTAGGTAAAGAGGTCGGTCAGCTCGGCGGTAATCTCGTCGAACCGTCGGTTGATCACCCGGATCTCGTCGGCCAGAGCGTCATTGCCGTCGGTTTCAGAACCAAGCGCCTTCAAACGCCTCAGCTCGGCAAAGGCTTTCTGATACTCGCCGATCTGCCGGAAAACCTCGATGGTCTTGTCCGACAGCTCGGAGGTGAAAAAGACCCCGGGCGCCAGCTCGGACAGCTTCCGCTTGATCCGATCCGTGGTTCGGGCAAACTGGGCCTCGGCATCCCCGTGACTCCCGGTGTAAACAGCATTTTCCCAGAACCGGAGCTGCCAGAAGTCCCGCTCCAGGCTTTTGACGTCCTTATTGATGAGGGCCGCGGCCTGGCCCTCTTCCGAGGCCGACCGGAGATGGCCGAGAAAGACCGACAACTCCAGGTACTGGCCGAAAAATAAGAGGAGCAGGAGCAAAACGATGGCATAAAAGCGGGACCGGATGCTCTTTATAATCGATAAGGACACCGATCTTTTCGCTCCTACCCCGCCCGGGCCGGCGGGGTCGGCCGGAGTGCCCGGGTGATCAGCTCGATGAGTTCGGTGCGGATCTCCCGGTCAAACCGCTCCTCGGTCTCCTTCGGCTTCCGGAACCGGACATCGCCCCGGCCGAGGCGGATCAGCTCCACCGCCGCTTCCTCTCCGCGGATCTCCCCGAAAAAGGCCTGATGGAGAACCCCTTCCTCGAAGTAAAAGTATCCCTTGGGGTAGCCGGGAGCCTCCACCACGCAGATGCAGGTCTGGCCCTCAATCTCGATAAGCTGGAGAAAGCTGGAGATGGAAATGCCATCGAGGGTTCCCCCCATTGTGCCCGTCTTTAGCGCCGACAGGATGGCCTTGGCGAGCTGCTCTTCGTCGAAAGGTTTTTCGATGTAATAGAGGACATCCTTCTGAAGGCGCTTTTTCAGGTAAGGATTCCGCATGGAGGTCATCACGATGCACGGAATCCGGGGAAAATTCCTGTTCATGTAGGCGAGAAGAACCACCCCCTCGACTTTGGGCATCTGAAGGTCGGTAACCAGCAGCGAAACCTTTTCCCGCTGGAGGACCTCGATGGCCTTCAGACCGTCCTCGACGGCGGTGACGGTGAACTGATCGTCGAATTTTTTGAGATATGCCTTGATTAAGGTTCGAAGGGTGAAATCATCTTCCGCAATCAACACCTTGTCCATTGACCGGTCTCCTTTCAGGGCCGGCGGCCAAAACCCTTGAAGTGGTCCGGCGGCCGGCCTCGCCCCTTCCGCGTCGTTCCCCCTTATTAGATATGGTAAATCATTTTCGCGGCTCCTGTAAACGGATAAGATGGCTACGGGTAAAAGGATCTTTGCCGAAACGTGAAATTCCCTGATTGACAAAGGGGTGGTATTTATTTAAATAGCATCATGATCGACGGCAATATCCATACTACGGAAGCGAACGATTTAAGGAGACGCCACATGGACGAATCGAGTACCCTCACCATCAACGGCCACCAACTGGCCTTTACACCCGGCGAGACCATCCTCGAGGTGGCCCGCCGAAACCACATTGATATCCCGACGCTCTGCTATCTCAAAGGGGCTTCGCCCACGGGTGAGTGCCGAATGTGCGTGGTGGAGGTGGAGGGCGCCCGGAACCTGGTAACCGCGTGCGCCGCCCCCGCCGGCAATGGCATGGTAATTCACACTGAGTCCCGCCGGGTGGTGGAATCCCGGAAGATGCTGTTGAAGCTTCTGCTCTCTTCGGGGAACCATAACTGTGCCGTCCGGGGCTCCGACGACGGCGACTGGACCCGGTTCCAGCTTGACGTCCACGCCGCTGACGACAGCGCCGAGCTCTGCCCGGTCTGGGGGGATTGTCAACTTCAGAATCTGGCCTACCGGTATCAGGTTTCCGGGGACCAGTTTCCCCGCACCGACGTCCCCTACCCCATGGAAACGGTCAACCCCTTTATCGTCCGGGACTTCTCTCGATGTATCAAGTGCGGCCGCTGCGTCCAGGCCTGCAACGACATCCAGGTCAACAACGCCATCTCTTTTGGCTACCGGGGGGCCAAATCAAAGGTGATCGCCGCCGGGGACCGGCCTCTGAAAGACTCCGATTGTGTTTTCTGCGGTGAGTGCGTCCAGGCCTGTCCGGTTGGGGCCCTGGTGGAAAAGGACGCCCGCTATCAGGTCCGGCCCTGGGAGACCACCATCGTCCGGACCACCTGTTCATACTGTGGCGTCGGCTGCCAGCTCAACATCCACGTTTCGGACGGCCGGGTGGTCAAGGTCAACGGCGCTCCCGACACTCCCCCCAACTACGGCAGCCTCTGCGTCAAGGGCCGGTTCGGCTTCAATTTCATCAATTCCCCCGAGCGGCTCACGACCCCGCTGGTCCGTGAAAACGGCGAGCTCCGGGAGGCGTCCTGGGACGAGGCTCTGGGTCGAGTGGCCGATCAATTCAGCCGGATTTTAAACGACCATGGCCCGGACGCCTTCGGGGTTCTCACCTCGGCCCGGATCACCAACGAGGAGAACTACATCGCCCAGAAATTCACCCGAGCGGTCCTGAAAACCAACAGTGTCGATCACTGCGCCCGTCTCTGACATAGCTCCACAGTGGCCGGTCTGGCCGCGGCGTTTGGAAGTGGCGCAATGACCAACACCATCGGCGACATCGCCGAAGCCGACGTGATCCTTATCACCGGCTCCAACACCACCGAAAATCACCCGGTGATCTCGTCTTTTGTCAAGCGGGCCATCAAATTCAACAATGCCCGACTCATCCTGGTGGACCCCCGGCGGATCAAGATCGCCGCCTTTGCCCACAAGTGGCTCCGCCAGAACCTGGGCACCGACGTGGCCTGGATCAACGGGATGATGAACGTGATCATTTCGGAGGACCTCTACGATCACGCTTTTGTGGAAGAACGGACCGAGGGGTTCGAGGCCGTGAAGGAAACCGTGGCCACCTACACCCCCGATTACGTGGAGGCCATCACCGGAATCCCCGCCGAGGACCTCAAGGCCGCGGCCCGGATGTATGCCGGGGCAAAACAGGCCAGTATCCTTTACTGCATGGGGATCACCCAGCACACCACCGGGACCGACAACGTCAAGTCCCTGGCCAACCTGGCCATGCTCTGCGGCCACCTCGGCAAGCGGGGCGGCGGAGTCAACCCGCTCCGGGGCCAGAACAACGTCCAGGGTGCCTGCGACATGGGCGGTCTGCCCAACGTTTACACCGGCTACCAGCCGGTCAACAGCATCGACGCTCTCCAGAAAATGGAGGCGGCCTGGGGCGTCACCGGCCTGTCCGACAAGATCGGCCTCAAGGTCACCGAGATGATTCCCAAGGCCCACGCCGGGGAGCTCAAAGCCCTCTACATCATCGGCGAAAACCCGATGGTCTCCGACCCGGACCTGAACCACGCCGAAGCCAGCTTCAAAAACCTGGACTTCCTCGTGGTCCAGGACATTTTCCTCACCGAAACGGCCCGGATTGCCGACGTGGTGCTGCCGTCGGCCTGCTTCGCGGAAAAGGACGGGACCTTTTCCAACACCGAGCGGCGGGTCCAGCGGGTCCGCAAGGCGGTGGACCCGCCGGGGGATGCCTGGGATGACTGGAAGATCACCTGCGAGATCGCCAAGCGGATGGGCTACGAGATGGACTACCCGGACAGCGAGGCCATTTTCGAGGAAATCCGGAGCGTCACGCCCTCTTATGCCGGGCTCTCATACTCCCGGATCGAAACTGAGGGGCTCCACTGGCCCTGCCCCACCGACGACCATCCGGGGACGCCCATTCTCCACATCGGCCAGTTTCCCAAGGGCAAGGGGACCTTCCACGCCATCTCGTTCATTCCGCCGGCCGAGGTGGCCGACGACGACTATCCGCTCTACCTGACCACCGGCCGGGTCCTCTACCAGTATCACACCGGGAGCATGACCCGAAAGACCGACGGGCTCAACGACCGGGCCCCGGGAACCTTTGTGGAGATCTCGCCCGCCGATGCCGACCAGTACGGCATCGATGACGGTGGCGAGGTGGCCATCAGCTCCCGCCGGGGCAGCATCGTCGTCCGGGTCCGGATCTCGCCCATGGCGGTCAACGGCACCGTGTTTCTCCCGTTCCACTATGCCGAAGCCGCCGCCAACAAGCTAACCAACGCGGCCCTCGACCCGGTCTCCGGTATTCCCGAGTACAAGGTCTGCGCCGTGAAGATCGAGCAGGCCGCCTGACCGGCGGACGGGCCAGGTTAAGCGGCGGGTCAACGAATTCCGGATCGTGGTTTTCCCAACCACGATCCAGCAAGGGATGATTGATGATTTTTCCAGACC
>CAZWGY010000192.1:0-8359 GCA_964633575.1 uncultured Desulfobacteraceae bacterium | reverse complement strand
GCCGGACTTCTTGAACAATAGAGGAAGTCTGACCCGCCCGTTGGAATCCGTTCATCGTCTTGCATTTTTGGGCGGGCGGGTCAGGTCAATCTGCGTGGGTTAGGCCGAACCATCGGGGGGTTCGGGGTTATGCATTGAGGGCTTTGCTGACCACCCCGACGACCTTTTCCGGATCGAACGGCTTGCTGATGTAGGCCACCGCTCCCCGGATGGAGAGGTGCCGGGAGGCCATCCCGCTGATGACGACCACCGGGGTGTCCTTGAGGGCCGGGTCCTTGGTGAGCTTCCGGTAGAACCGGGTGCCCCACTCCTCGGGCATCTCGAGGTCCAGGGTGATCAGGTCCGGTTTTTCCGCTTTGGCCACATCCAGGGCCGTGGCCCCGTCTCCGGCCGTGCAGGTTTCGTATCCGTTGTCCTCGAAGAGGGTCACCAGGTATTTCACGGTGACGGGATCATCGTCGATGACCAATATCTTGTGCGCCATATTCCACCTCGCTCCATGGCGGCGGCTGACGCCGGCGTCGCCCCCGGTCGTCATCCCCCCGCGTTGATCAGATGGATCTGATCGTTTAAGGTCCAGAAATCGTAGATGATGCCCACTCCCACCAGGCCGCCGGTGAAGAGGTAGATCACCCCGGTCACCCACTTGCCCATGTAGAACCGGTGGAACCCCAGCAGGCCGAGAAAGGTCAACAGAATCCAGGCGACCGTGTAATCCACCGGGCCTGCCCTGAACCGGAGATCCGCCTCCCGGTCCATGGCCGGAATCAAAAAGAGATCGATGATCCAGCCGATGAGGAGCAGCCCCAGGGTGAAAAAGTAGATCGTCCCGCTGATGGGCCGGCCGAAATAAAACCGATGGGAGCCGGTAAAGCCGAACAGCCAGAGAATATAGCCGATGGGCATGCTATGCGTCTGGTTATCGTTGATCATCGGATCGGCCATCAGTCGGACGCCTCCGGCTCCCGATGGCACTCCCCACAGAGGATCGGGCCGGCCTGTTGCTCCAGGTGACACCCCTTGCACTGCAAGTGGTAAACCCGGATCAGCGGCATGGGATCGTCGTTTTTACCCAGAAAATGGCATTCGGAGCACTCCATCCCCTCGGATGAGTCGTACTCGTCCCACTTCCCGTCCACGTAAACGTGATGGCATCCGTTGCAGGTCTCGATCCCGGCCTTTTCATTGTGCTCATCGTGGAAAAACGGGACCGGCGGCCGGACGTGATCGGTAAAGGCGCTGTCGGATACGGTCGTGATGTAATCCTGGGCATAGCCGGTTAACGCCGTCACGGCGAACGCCGCCAGGGCGATGGCGGCCAATGTCCTCCATCGGGTCGGTTTCATCACTCGTCCCCTCCTTCCGGTTTTTCAATGCACTCGTAGATGATATCCCCGAGAAACTTGAGGTCCATGTCGATGGCGTAGTGGTGGAGAATGTCCTCGAGGCCGCCGTGGCAGTTGTGACAGGGGGCGATGAGGGTCCGGGCGCCCCGGGCCCGGGCCGCGAAAAGCTGTTCCGCCTTGACCCGGTTGCTCTCCACTCGTTTGTCCCGAAACGGCGGGCCGCAGTTGATCACCCCGCCGCCGGCGCAGCAACAATAGTTGTGCTCCCGGTTGGGTTCCATCTCCACAAAGGTCTCGCAGATTTCGTTGACCACGTACCGGGCCATCTCGTGGAGCCCCCGGCCCCGGACCACGTTACAGGGATCGTGAAGGGTCACCGGCTTTTCGTACTTCTTGGCCAACCGGAGCCGGCCGGCCTTGAAGAGCTCGTAGTAGAACTCCAGGGCGTGGACGATGGGCACCGGCGGCATCCGCCATCCCAGGGCCCGGTTGCCCATGTCGTAAACCGACCGGAAGGCGTGGCCGCATTCGCCCATGACGATGCGCTTGACCTTCAGGCGCATGGCCGTTTCGAAGTGGACCTTCTTGAGCCGGGCCATCATCTCGTTATCGCCGGTGTACATGCACATGTCGCTGTTGTCCCACCCCGGGGTGGCCGGCATGGTCCAGTCGATCCCGGCCACATCCATGATCACGGCGGCCTGGTAGATGAGCTGAGCCCGGAACTTGGGCTCCGGGCCGATGACCGAGTACATCACCTCGGCCCCTTCCTTTTCCAGGGGAATCCGGAGGGTGGGGATCTCGTCCTGGGCTTCCTCTTCCTGCCACATCAGGGTGTCGATCCACTCGTCGTCCTTCACCCACATCTGGTTCATGGTGGCGGAATGGCTGTGGGCCGTGTCCTGGATGTACTGAGGGGTCACTCCGAGCTTGTGACAAATCCGCCGGACCACCAGCATGAGGTAAGCCACATCGACCCCGAGGGGGCAGTACATGGCGCAGCGCCGGCAGAGGTTGCACTCGGTGGAGGCGATCTCGCTGGCGCGCTTGATGAAGTCGGGGGTCACCCGGCCCTTTTTCTTGAGAATCTCCCAGATGGTCTGCTTAACTTTCCCGGCCGGGGAAAAGGCCGGATCGTTATCGTGGGAGAGGTAGTAGTGACAGCCATCGGAACACAGGCCGCAGTGGACGCAGATGTCCACGTAGGTCCGCAGCCGGGCTCCGGTTTCGTTGTCCAGGACATCCCGAATCACCGACTCGATCCGTTCCGGGGTCAGTTGGCTGGCGCCCTCCTCGAGCCCCTGATCGTAGATGGCCGTCTTTGCCTCTGTTGTCTGTTTGAGTGCGGGTTCCGCCATATAAGGTCGCTCCTTGGTTATTCCAGTGTAAGTTGGTCAGGCTGTCCGTCCGATGCGGGCCGGTTGTCCCTACCAGTCCCGGACCTTGCGGACGGCCCCGAACTCCGAGCCGATGTAGCCCCGGGTGAATGGAAAGAAGAGCATGTGGCTCAGCCGGGTAAAGGGAATGGCGACGAGCATCGCCTCCCCGGCGAGGATATGGAGAATCATCATCCACTGGAAACCGGGCCACTGATGGTAGGCCCAGAAGCCGGTGATAAAGGGTGCCGCCACGATCCCGAGGATGACGAAATCCGAGGGGGCCGTGAGGTACTTGACTTCCGGCTGAGTCATCCGGCGGACCAGAAAAAAGACACACGCACCGATGACCAGCAGGGTCATGGTGTCGGCCAGCCCATCGGGCAAAGTCGGCCAGGCGATGTTGAAATTTTCGTTGATGAGCACCACGTGAGCGAAGACAAACAGCGGCGTGATGATCAGACATAAGTGAAAGACGAACGTAACGATGGACAGGACCGGCCGGCGTCGGGAATTGACGCTGGCAAAGGGGATGATCCAGTGGAAGATCGACCTCAGGGCGTATTCCGTATCCATGTAAGTGTAAACCGCTGAATCCTTCTCCCTGGCCAGCAGCCCCATGGAGATGAGGCGATAGAGGCTGCCGCCGATAAAGATGATCAGGGCGACCCAGACCAGCGGGCCGGCCACGAAGCTGTAAAGGGCATGCATCGGTATCTCTCCTTAGATGTCGGTTGCGGGTAAGACCACCCGGACGTACTGTCCCTCGTCTTCCCCATCGGCGATCCCCCGAACCAGGAGCCGGTCCCCTTCCGGGCTGAAGACCGGGTCCCAGAGGGCCTTGAAGGTCTCTCCGATGGGTCGGCCGTCCACGGCGACCGTGTACCGACCGTCTTTTTCCACCTTGGCCGCCACCCGTTGCCCGTCCGGGCTGAACACCGGCTGCCAGGCCATGTCGTAGGCATCACCCCAGGGGGTGCCGTCCACCGCTACCGTCCACCGGCCGTTTTCCTTACCCAGGCAGGCCAGCCGTTTCCCGTCCGGGCTGAAAACCGGGTCGGAGACCAGATCTCCGAAGGTATGTCCCCAGGGGGTCCCGTCCAGCGCCATTGTCCAGCGGCCGAAGCTCGGCGCGGCAATGGCCGCCAGGGATCGGCCGGCCGGGGCGTAGAGCGGGTGCCAGAGCTGCACGAACCGGCGGTCCCAGATCGGCAGGCCGTCTTTGGCCAGGGTCCATCCCTTGCCGGCCTTCACCGGCGCCACCACTCCCTCGCCGTCCGGTGTGAAAATCGGCCCCCAGGCAGACGGGTACCGCTGCTCCCAGAGATCGCCGTCCACGGCGATGGTGTAATCATAGAGGGTCGTCCGGACCACGGCGGCCACTCGCCGATTATCGGGGCTGAAAGCCGGTTCCCAGGCGTTGATCACGGTCCGGTCCCAGGGGACCCCGTCCACCGCCACGGTGAAACACCCCTTCTGAAAGGTCCAGATATCCCCCTCGTTCATCGGAACCGTCTGGACCACGGCGGCGGTTCGATGGCCGCTGGGGCTCTGGATCATCTCCGTAAGGGTACCGAACCCCTCGGCCCATGGACGGCCGTCGATCACCGCCACATACTGACGCCCCTTCTGAGCCGCGACGGCGACGGCCTCGGCTTCGCCGCCAAACCGAGGATTCCAGACAAATTCAAAGGTGTTTTCCCAGGCGGCCCCGTCCACGGCCACCGTCCACTCCGCCATGCTCGACACCAGGCCCATCAGGCGGCCCTGGGGCGTGAATCGAAGGTGCCAGACCTTATCAAAGGTCTCTTCCCAGGCGGTGCCGTTGACACAGACCCCGAACTCCATCTCGCCGGTCTTGACGACCGCGGCGATCCGTTCACCGTCGGGGCTGACGCACGGCTCTTCCACCCACTCGAATTGGTCCCTCCAACCGGCGACGTCACTGATCTGGCGTCTGCCGGTCTCCCAGTCCCATTGCCTCAAATCCCGCATGGTCCCCTCTCCTTTTAGCCGCGGCGCCGAACCGATCCGGTCGGGTTCGCTCTCCGGACCGGCCGCATCCGCTGTATGGAAGGTTGATCTTTCTTCGTCGTTACGTTACATAATCCGACAGTCAGGGTGGAGCGTAAAGCGTCAAGCCATAAGGAAGTAACATATCCCATAAAGGATTTTCAAGGGCTTTTCTTCAACAATGCCTCATGACCCCCCGCTCCGCCCGCCCGGAATACGACACCAATCCGTCCGGTCCCAAGAGGAGGATGCCCATGATTTCCGCCCAACGTAGCGGCCCCGTCCGGCTGGCGTCGGCCCTCGGAATGCTTTTCTACCTTGCTCTGGTCCCGGGGTGCGACCGGTCGGAAGCCCCCTTGACCATCGGCTTTGCCGGCGGGCTGACCGACCGGCACGCCGCTCTGGGGATCTCCGGCCGGAACGGGGTCCAACTGGCCACCGAAGCGGTCAACCGGGACGGCGGGATCAGGGGCCGGCCGGTCGATCTCCTCATCGAGGACAACGGGCAGACCGCCGAGGGGGCGGTGGCGGCCACAAGAAAGCTCATGGCGGCCGGAGCCGGGGCCATCATCGGCCACATGACCAGCACCATGACAACCGCCGCTCTGGAGGCCATCGACGATGAGGAAATTCTCCTGATCAGCCCCACCGCCAGCACCCACGAGCTTTCCGGGATCGACGACGCCCTGCTCCGGGTGGTTCCGTCCAATGTCAGCGAGACCGACGCCCTGGCCCGTTACGCCGGAAACCGGATGGGGCTGCGGCGGATGGCCGCCGTTTACGACCGATCCAACCCGGCCTATTCCGAGCCGTGGATTGAACACTTCCGCTCGGCTTTCGAGGCCGCGGGCGGGCGGATCATTTCCGTGCTTCCCTATACATCAGGCCCGGAGATCTCCTTTGCCGAGTTGACCCGAAAGCTGCTCGCCGACCAGCCCGACAGCCTGGTCCTGGTCTCCGGGGCGCTGGATGCCGCCATGCTCTGCCAGCAGATCCGGAAACACCGGCGATGGGTCCCGATCCTTATCTGTGGCTGGGCCAAGACTCACGGCTTTCTCCGCCATGGCGGTCCGGCCGTGGAGGGGGTGATCGGCTCGGAGGCCAACAGCGAGGACAGCGACGCCCCGGCCTACCGGGCATTTGCCGCCCGATACGAAAAACGGTTCGGTCAAACCCCGGACTTCGCCGCTCTCTACGGCTATGAGGCGGCCCGGGTCCTTTTTTACGGACTTTCCCAATCGGAACGGCCTTCGGAGATCAAGCGGGCCATCATCGAAAAGGAGACCTTTCCGGGGCTTCAGGGCGACTTCCGGATCGACCGCCGGGGGGATGCCCATTGGGACCGCTTCATCATCCAGGTCCGCGACAACCGCCTGCAAAAGCTGGAGTGATCGGTGGCCAATCGGCACAGCCTCAAGGGGATTCTGACGCTCGCCTTTCTCCTGTCAGCGACCCTGCCCCTGGTCGGCTTCGGCGCCATCGCCCTGTCCGTGGTGGCCCGGACCGTGGAAACGGAAATCACCTCCCGGAACCTGGTCCTGGCCCGGTCCCTGGCCGCCGAAGTGGACCGGTTTCTCGACGAGCCGGCCAATCTTCTCCGCCAGATCCACGACGTGATCGGCGGCCATCGGCTCGTCAAGCCCACCGAGGTGGACGCCTACCTCGGCACCGTACTGAAAAGCTACCCGTTTTTCAACATGATCCAGATCCTGGACAGCGACGGGATCGTCCGCTACATCGCCCCCTATCATAGGGACTACGTGGACATCGAGATGGCGGGCCAGACCTTTTTCCGGGAGACCCGGAGAACGAGCCGGCCGTATTGGTCCGCCACCTTCCGCTCCATCCGGACCGGCCAGCCCACCCTCTCCGTCACCCGGCCCACCGACGACGGGATGATCGTCGGCTACCTTGACCTGTCGGCTCTCCACGCCATCACCCGACGGGCGAGGTTTGGAGCCGGCGGGTACGCCGCCATTACCGATGGCGAGGGCACGGTCATCGCCCATGAGCGCCCCGAATTCGTGGCCCAGCGACGGAACATCAGCCATCTGTCGATCTTCCAGGAGGGAATGACCGGCTGGGAGGGCACCTACCGGTACACCTTTGATGGCCGGGAAAAGCTCGGCTCCGTGGCCCGGGTCACCCGGACCGGCTGGGTAGTGGCCGTGATCCAGCCGGTGGCCGAGGCATTCGCCCCGGTCCGGAAGATCCGCCGGGTCTTATGGACCGGAGCGGCCGTGGCCATGGGGCTCGCCGGCGTTATCGCCCTGTTCATCATCCACAAGACCCTGACGCCGCTGGCCGAGCTGGCCCGCTACACCGAGCGGGTGGCGGGCGGCGAGCCTCTCGCCCCGCCAGGCGCCGGGACCTACCGGGAGGTCAGACAGCTTGCGGCCCACTTCAACCGATTGATCGACGAGGTCCGGGCCCGCGAGGAATCCCTCCGGGAGAGCGAAGCCACGGCCCGGGCCATCCTGGACGCCACCGACGACGTGGCTATGCTCCTGGAGCCGGACGGCACCGTGGTCACCTCGAACGACACCGCCGCCCGGCGGCTCGGCCTGAATCGAGCCGCCCTTGCCGGCCAATGCCTCTTTTCCCTGACCGCTCCCGAGCTGGCCGAGAGCCGGCGCCGGGCCACAACCCGGGTGACTCGAACCGGTCAGCCAACGCGGTTCACCACCAGCTACGGCGGCCGGCAATACAACACCACCGTCTATCCGGTATTCGGACCGGATGGCGGCCAGGTCAACCGGGTGGTCCTCTTCGAGCACGACACCACGGCGTTGCTCCGGGCCGAGGCGGAAAAGGCCGAGCTGGAAAACCGGCTCGAACGCTCCCGGAAAATGGAGGCCATCGGGCTCCTGGCCGGCGGCGTGGCTCACGACCTGAACAATATCCTCTCCGGGATCGTCACCTACCCCGAACTGATGCTGCTCAAGCTCCCCGATGACAGCCCGCTCCGCCCGTCGCTCGAAACGATCCAATCGGCGGGCGAGCGGGCTTCGGCCGTGGTTTCGGACCTTCTGACGGTGGCCCGGGGAGTCGCCAGTCCCCAGACGGTGGTCTCGGTCAACGGGATGGTCGAGGAATATCTGGCATCCCCCGAGTACGCCCGGCTTGCCGAATCGGCCGCCGGGGTGACCGTCACCGCGGACCTCGCCGGGGACCTCAAGCCGATCAAAGGCTCGCCGATTCACATCAAAAAAGCGCTCATGAACCTGGTGATCAACGCCTCGGAGGCCATTGTCGGCGAGGGCACCATCACCGTCGCCACCCGAAACCGCCACCTGGCCGGCCCGGCCGATCCCGCCCGGGAAGGCCGCCCCATCCCCAACGGGTCCGCCGGCCCGGCCGGCCCGGTCCCGCCGGGGGACTACGCCGTCCTCTCGGTGTTCGACACCGGTCCGGGGATCGCCCCTGAAGACCTCGACCGGATCTTCGAGCCCTTCTACACCCGGAAAGTCATGGGCCGAAGCGGGACGGGGCTGGGCCTCACCGTGGTCTGGAACACCGTTCAGGACCACGGCGGCTACATCGATATCCGGACCGGCGAGGGGGGGACGGCCTTCGACCTCCTCTTCCCCGTCACCGACGATGCGGAGGTCGATACGGCTCCGG
>CAZWGY010000191.1:0-8396 GCA_964633575.1 uncultured Desulfobacteraceae bacterium | reverse complement strand
TGTAATTACCGACAAGGGAGTTGTTCCATAATGAATGAATCGCGAAACGCCGGCAAACCGCTCAATGGGAAGCGGATATTGGTCTGTGGCAAGGGGGGTAGCGGCAAGAGCACGGTCGTCGCCTTGATGGCCACCACGTTGGATCGAATGAATTACGAAACCCTGATCCTCGACGGAGACGCCTCCAACCCCGAAGGCCTGGTCCCGTTGGTGTTCGGTGTCAGCGGTGACCAGCGACCGAAACCGCTCATCGAGTTTTTCGGGGGTGTCGATGCGGTGGAGTGCCCGGTAGACGATCCCGCGCCGCTCCAGCGGATCGACAAAGACAAGTCGGCTCCGGAAGCGCCCATTGACGTTTTTGAAGAGATCCCCGGTGAGTATTACCTGCGGGCCGGCAATACGACCCTCTTGCAGGCCGGAAAGATCAATACTTACGGGCAGGGCTGCGATGGGCCGGTGGAAAAGGTGGTCCGGGATTTCATGGTGAAAGGGGATTCCGTAAATATCATCGACATGAAAGCCGGGATCGAGCATTTCGGGCGAAGGGTGCCGGATCGCATGAACGCGGTACTCGGTGTGCTCGACTGTAGTCTGGAATCCGTTTCCATCGCGAAGCGGATGGACCAATTCCGTCGGGATGCCGGCATTAACAATTATTGGTTAATCCTGAACAAGGTCGAATCCAGGGAGACCGAATCCCTGATGACGGATCAGCTAGGAGACTTGCGGGACAAGGTGATCGGGTCCATTGGGTATGACCAAAAGGTGATCCAATGGGGGCTTTCCGGCACCGCGCTCGGCGACTGTCCGGCGTTGGATGGAGCCGCAAGCATTGTAGAGCGGCTCGAGCAAAAGGTTTCAACTGAATAAACAGCTACGGAGCGGGCGAGACGCCCGCGCTCCCAGGGCGGACGCAAGGAGGACTTACCATGGAACGACGACACGAGATGGGACCCGAGGGATGGTGTATCTGCCCCAAATGCGGTGAAAAGATGGAGCATCGACGAGGGGTTCCGTGCCAGGAGCAGGCCTGCTCGCGCTGCGGCGCGAAGATGCTGCGGGAGGGCTCCTACCATCACAATAAGCTCAAGGAGCAAACCGGGCGGGGAACCGGGCTGTAGGCCGCCGGCATGGACACCCCATTCTGGATCGCCCTGGCCGCCGGCCTGCTGGCGGCATCCGTCACGGCCGCCGGCATACTCACCATACGGTCATTCGAGGCGTGGGCTAAACAACACAGCACCTATTTTGTCTGTTTCGCCGCCGGTGTCTTGATTTCCGTATCCTTTCTCCACATCGTGCCCAAATCTTTTGAAATGACCGCCACTGCCCCGGCTTGGCTGCTGGCCGGCTTTGTGCTGCTTCATTTTTTCAATCGGTTTGTGACGGCCTTTGTGTGTGAGCGGGACCCGGACTCTCCTTATGGCATCGGGCTGATCGCCACCGTCGGCATCGGCTTTCATTCCTTTATCGACGGGTTTGTGTATTCCATCACATTCTCCGTGAGCATCTTTACGGGGGCGCTGGCCGCCATCGGCATGGTGCTCCACGAGTTTCCGGAGGGGATCATCACTTACACCCTCCTGGCTCGTGGCGGGTTTTCGGATAAGAATTGCCTGCTGCTTTCGTTTTTAGCGGCGTCCCTGTCCACGCCCCTGGGGATGCTGGCGTCGTATCCATTCGTCAGCGGGATCGATAAACCGCTGCTCGGGATATTGCTCTCGCTGTCCGCCGGAGGGCTTGTTTATGTGGGGGCCACGCACCTGTTACCCCAGGCCGATAAGGAGCGTCGTCGATACACGCCATTGGCTTTTGCCGGGGGCATTCTGATAGCGGTGCTGATGGTCCTGGCGAAATGAAGCCCGGAGTTGGGCCGGTCCGAATAGCCCGAATGTGATCATGATCCGAAAAGATAACGCGCAACAACGAGGTTTGCGCCGGGAGGCCGTCTTGAAACGACTGCTATGTATTGGAATGATCCTGATGATGGGAGTGGCGCCCGCTGTTGGAGCGTCCGGTGATGTGCTCGACCGGTTCCAAAAGAAGGTCCGCCGGTTCACCCTGGACAACGGCATGACCTTCCTGGTGGTATCGCGAAACCGGGCGCCGGTGGCGAGCTTTGTCGCGTTCATCGATGTCGGCGGGGTGGACGAGCCGGCGGGCCAGACCGGTATCGCCCATTTTCTGGAGCATCTGGCATTCAAGGGAACCCCGGAAATCGGGACCAGGAATTGGAAAAAGGAAAAGCGGGCTCTCGAGAAGGTGGACCGGGCCTATGCTGACTGGCTCCAGGCCAGGTACGGGCCACGGGCTCATCCCGACAAGGATGCTCAGGCCCTCCGCCGGAAATTCGAGGAGCTCCGGGAAAAGGCCGGGCAGTACATCGTCCCCAACGCTTATGCCAAAATCCTGGAGCGTCACGGCGCCGAGAGCCTCAATGCCGGCACCTCCCAGGACTACACCCTCTATTTTTGCAGCCTGCCGGCCAATCGGGTCGAGCTCTGGTTCAATCTGGAATCCGACCGGCTCCGCCGTCCGGTTTTCCGACAATTTTTCAAGGAAAAGCAGGTGGTCCTTGAAGAACGTCGGATGCGGATCGAGTCCGACCCCACGGGCCGAATGATCGAGGAGCTCCAGGCCCTGGCCTACATGGCTCATCCCTACGGTATGCCGACCATCGGCTGGAACCGCGACATCATTACCACCACCCGAGCCGATATGCGCGCGTTCCATGATCGCCATTATCACCCGGACAATATGACCGTGGCGGTGGTGGGTGATGTGTCACCGGATCGGATAAAAACCCTGGCCGAGACCTATTTCGGCTCCATGACGCCCAAACCGACGGAGCTCAGCTATATCACCCGGGAGCCGGATCAGGATAGCGAGCGCGCTTTCACCCGGCGCGGCCCCAATCACCCCGTCTATCTGGAGGCCTACCATGGCGTGGATCAACTCCACAAAGACGCCGGGTCCCTGGACATTCTGGCCGACATCCTGGCGCGGGGGCGGGTCTCCCGGCTCTACGAGCAACTGGTGGTCCAGGAGGGTCTGGCTCAGAGCGTCGAGGTCTTCAACGGCTTTCCGGGGGACCGGTATCCGGGCCTCTTTTTGGTCCATGCCATCCCCCGGCGGGATGTATCGCTGGATGCGCTGACAACCGCGATCCGCGGGGAGCTATCCCGGATCGCCGACGAAGGGGTCCGGAAGGCGGAGCTGGAACGGGCCAAAACCCGAATCCGGGCCGACCTGATCCGGAGCCTGAAAACCAACCTCGGACTGGCTCGAAAGCTGGCCGAGGCCGAGGCTCAAAAGGGCGGATGGCGCCGGGTCTTTACCCGGTTGAGCGACTACGAGGCGGTGACGGCTGATGAGGTCCGGGCCGTTGCCGAAAAGTATCTGGCGGCCGAAAACCGGACCGCGGGCCGGCTGCTTCAGGAAACCCCGAAAGGAGGTGAATGATGGGACGCGGCATTCTGAAATCCGGGGCGGCTTGCTGCCTGGCGATCGGCCTGGCGGTCGTCCTTCCCGCTTCCGGCCTGGCTGATGCCGGCAACCCGCCGGATTACCGGTCGCTGACCTTTGATCCGATCTCCTGGCCGGAGCCCGAGGTAAAGACCTTTACGGCGGACAACGGCATCTCCTTTTTTCTCATCGAAGATCATGAGCTTCCGTTGATCCGGGCTCGGGTCATGGTCCGATCCGGTGGATTTCGCGTCCCCCGGGAGAAGACCGGACTGGCCGAGATCACCGGCGAGGTCATGCGGTCCGGCGGAACCCGGAAATACCCCCCGGACAAGCTGAACACGCTCCTGGCCGACAAGGCGGCCGAGATCGAGACCGGCTTCGGTTTCATCTCGGGATCGGCCGGGATGAGCACATTGAAGGATGATTTCCAGGACCTGTTGCCGGTATTCGTGGATCTGCTGCGCCAACCGGCCTTTCCCGAAGCCAAAATCGCCCTGGCCAGGCAGCGGCTCAACACCCGGATCGCCCGCCGTAACGACGATCAGCGGAGCATCGCCATGCGGACCTACCAGCGGTTGATCTATGGCCGGGACTCGATCCATGCCCGGGAGCCGGAATACCGGACCGTCGAAAGGATCCGCCGGAAGGACCTGGTCCAATTCCACAAACGGGCCTATGTCGGAGCCAATCTCCTGGTGGGGGTCGTGGGGGATTTCGAGGTTGAAACCCTTCGGCCTCGCCTGGAATCGGCCTTTTCCAGGTTTCCCGCCGGAAAGCGGATCGAGGTGACGCTGCCTGAACCGGACAATCCACGGGCGTCGTCCCTGAATGTGGTCGGAAAGTCCGATGTCAACCAGAGCCTGATCCTGATGGGCCACCTGGGGGGCAAACGACAAAATCCGGATTATGCCGCGCTCAAGGTCATGGAAAAAATCCTGAGTGGCGGCTTTTCCGGCCGCCTTTTCGAAACCATCCGGACGGAGATGGGCTTGGCCTACTCGGTGTTTGGCCAGTACGGCTGCCATTTTTTCTATCCGGGCATGTTTTTCGTCGGCCTGTCCACCCGGACCGATGCCACGGCCGACGCGGTCGAGGCGGTGAAGGCGGAAATCGAGCGGATTCAAAAGGAAGTCGGCAAGAAGGAGCTCAAACAGGCCAGGGACCAGTTCTTCAATTCCCTGGTGTTCCGGTTTGACCCGGTCGAAAAGATCCTGGAACGCCGGATGCGCTATGCCTACCAGGGGATGGCGGCCGATACGTTTCAGCAATTGATCCGGGATATCCGCCAGGTGGCCGTCGCGGACGTGGTCCGGGTGGCTCGGGAATACCTGAATCCCGATTCCCTGACCACTCTCGCGGTGGGCGAAACGGAAAAGCTAATGGATCAACTGAGCTCGTTGGGGCAAGTCGAGGTGCTGCCTCAACCGTAAAGGACGGATCGACGGATAATCCACCAAAGAGAGGAGTCGGAAATGAAGTGTCGCGTGTTTTTCATCTGCCTTTTGGCAACGATCATGGTTTCGGTCCCGGCGTTCGGCCAGGGTCTGCAAGAGCGGGTCTCGAAAGTCCATAATGCCGCCAGCGACGCCGTGGTCAACGTGACCAGCAAGGTGATGACGCCCAACGTATTCGAGATGAATATCCCTCAGAAGGGCACGGGGTCGGGGTTCGTGTATGACAAAGACGGACACATCGTCACCAACAATCATCTGGTGCAAAACGCCACGAAAATCATGGTCTCGCTGACCGATGAGGAAATGTACGACGCCGAGGTGGTGGGATCGGATCCCTGGACGGATCTGGCGGTCCTGAAAATCGACAAAGAGAAGCTTCCGGAGCCCCTTGAGGTGGGTAGCTCCGACGATCTGGACGTGGGCGATTTCGTCGTTGCCATCGGAAACTCCTTCGGACTCCGGCGGACCGTCACCTTCGGCGTCATCAGCGCGCTGGGCCGGATTATCCGGACCCCCGACGGCCGGTTTCTCAGCGAGGTCTTGCAGACCGACGCGCCGGTCAACCCCGGCAACTCCGGCGGACCGCTGCTGAGCCTCGACGGCAAGGTGGTCGGCGTCAACACCATGATCCTGAGCCCCAGCGGGGGCAGCTCGGGAATCGGGTTCGCCATTTCGGCAAAAACCATCAAGACCGTTTGCCCGGCGCTGATTGAAGACGGGACCTACCCTCATCCCTGGCTGGGCGTCCAGACCATCAACCTGAACAAGGGCATGATCAAGTTCTTTGAAAACGCCGGCGCCGAGATCCCGGTCGATGAAGGCATCCTCGTGGTCAATACCTTTTCCGGCAGCCCGGCGGACGAGGCCGGACTTCAAACCGGCGATCAGGCCCTCCAGGTCGGCATGTTTCAGATCCCGGTGGGCGGCGACGTGATTACCGGGATTGGCGGAGAAACCGTGGCCAGCTACAAGGACCTGGCCCTGTATCTCGAAAAACACGCCGAGATCGGCGACACGGTGAAACTGGCCTATTACCGGGACGGCGAAAAACAGACGACCCGGATCAAGGTGGCCGAGCGTCCGGAGCAGTTGTCCGTGAGCCGGGCCGGCCAGGGCGATTCGGACGAGGACGAGGATGACGACGATGACGATGACGACGAGGATGATTAGAGCGACAACGACGGCAAGGCAGGCGGACAACGGACGTCCTGATTTCCGTAAATGGCCATTTTGTCCGATATCCGCGTTGTGCTCAAAACTTTTTCCTCGAAATATCAGATCATGCTTTTGGCATGGCGTTGAGTCGGTTTCATGGCTTTTGCCCCAGTGCCCATCCTTTTCCAACGCGCTTTAGCGCGTATTGTGGAGTCAGCCTGGGATTTTAATCCCAGGCGACTTCCAGGGGGGGCCGTATGGCGGTCCCCCTGGTCCTTTAGGCTCCTTTTCCACAAGGAGCCACCGCGCCCTTTCACCCAAAGCACCGGGGCTTCGCCCCGGCCCCGTATGTTTCGTCCCTTCGAGGCTGGGGCGCTCTGCATCGCCCTTTCGGTCCCGTTGGTCCTTTAGGGTCCTTTTCCGCAAAGCGTCACTTTGGTGGAGGCCATTTTGGGCAGGCACGGGGCCTACATTCCTTATATGAGGTCAGACGTCGGTTTGGCCGTACCGTTGATGCCCTGGAAGGCTAGCCCCAACGGGGCGGATTGTTACAGGCCGGGGTGGAGCCCCGGCAAGCCGGATTCAAAATTCGTTAAGCCCTGAAAGGGCGAGCTAGTCCGTGTTTGGCCCGTACACCCCTTTGCTAGCTCGCCCTTACAGGGCTTTTGTGTTTGTTTCGCCTATTACCAGGGCGTTGCCCTGGCCTGTATCAATTCGCGCCTTCGGCGCTGGCCCTGCTCCTGGCCCAGCGGAAGTTGGTTTCACCCTCCCGCTCAGGCAAACCCATCGATTTACCCACTCATTTCAGCAGCTCACAAGAATCAGGGCGCTAAATGGTATTTGAGGTTGAAATACAGTATACGGCCCATGGATTTTTGGTTCTCGGCTCGGTTACAATCCTACTTAGTGCCCATCCATAAATGGCTATTTTGCCCGATATCCGCGTTGCGCTCAAAATTTTATCCTCGAAATATCAGACATATACCTGCGGTAAAATTTTTCGCGCGCCTTGATCTCGACCAAACTTTCCGATTTCTGGATGGACACTACTTAAACATATCGATGGATATGTTTGATTGAGTGTTTCGAGTCGTCTTTAAACAGAGCAAAAGGAGGTAGTAATGGCTGAAGCAGAAACCCTAACCACTCCGGAAGAAGAGATTAAAGCAGGGAAAGCGGCAATGGACATTTCGTTTGGTGAAGCCGTGGGCGGTATTTCCGCCATCGCTTTGGCGATCATTGGAATGTCGGGGGTCTTTCCCGGTATGCTGGCGTCGGTTGCCACCATCGCCGTGGGCGTGGCGTTCCTTTTTCAGGGCGGCAGCCTCGCCCAACGTTTCAAGGCATTGCGGTCACAAGCGGACGTATCCGCTCGCCTTCCCCGGTATGGCGGGATGTCGGCGGTGTTTCTGGCGGGTGTCACCGGGATTGCGCTTGGTATTCTGTCATTAAGCGGAGTGGCCGGTAACGCGCTGATCGCGGTTGCCGCTATTGTTTACGGCGCCGCGCTTATCATCGACAGCGGGGCTGAAGTCCGTCTGAGCAGAATGGAAGAGGAACAGGGCCTGGTGGACGCATCCCGCACCCCGATAGTTGCCGCATCCGGCATTCAGGTCCTGGTCGGATTGGCGTCGGTAGCACTGGGGGGCATCGGCCTGTCCGGGATCAATCTATTGATTTTGAGTCTGTCGGCGATGCTGATTATCGGTGCGGCCGGTCTGATTTCCAGCAGCATCATCAGTGAGCGCGTGCTGGATGTCTTCTCTCAATAGTTGACCGGCCGACATTTCCTTAACTGATCAGAGTCTTTTATGAAAAGGCGCTTATCGGCTAGTCCGGTTGGCGCCTTTTTTACCGGCGACCTACTACCGTGCGACGGTGAAAAACTGTAGCGAAGGGGGGCGCTTTGTTTTGAACCGAAGGAGGCCCTGCTCCCCGGTCAGTATATCCGAGTCCACTTTTTAAGTCCCGCCCAAATCGATCCGCCGACGGCAGTGGCACAACCGATACGGAACAGCGCTCTGGCCCGGGTCCGGTGGGTCACCCGGTACGCCAACGGCTCCAATCCGCGCCATGATGTGGGCGTGAGCTACTGTCATCCCGCCCGGGCCAGGCTCCCGGGTGATGACATTGGCGGCCTTTGAGGCTTTTTCGAGCGGCCCCCTGATCCCGTGCCCGGTCCAACGGCCCCACGGCCCAATCAAAAAGACCTCCAAGGTTTCCAGCAAAGAGACCTCCGAGGTTTCCAAAACCTCGGAGGTCTTACCATAGTGGTTGCCCATAACGGGCGGACACGCAGGTCCGCCCCTACATAATGCG
>CAZWGY010000190.1:0-8432 GCA_964633575.1 uncultured Desulfobacteraceae bacterium | reverse complement strand
ATAACCTATAACCCATAACCCATAACCCATAACCTAATCATAAGGCCAGGCACGGGGACCCGACCCCACGGACCCAAACATCGACTATTGTCGAGAGCGGTCCGTCCATGGTAGTGTAGGTAGCGTGAATTTTTCAGATACGATGGTGACAAAAGGAGAGATATCGTGAGCAGACACTGGATGTGGATAGTGGTGATCGTCGGGGTGCTGGCCATGGCGACGCCGGCGGCGGCCGGAGAAATCCGGGAGATCCGGTTGACCGACGGCAGCACCCTCTACGGCGAGGTAGTCGGGGTGAGCGACGGCCATTTTTCGGTCCGCACAGAGACCCTTGGAACCGTTCGGATTCCGGAGTCCCGGGTGTCGGTGATCCGGAAGCGGGGGGCATCCACCGTCGATCCGTCGCCGACCCGGGCCGCGCCTCAACCCCCGGCGGCGCCGTCGGCCCTGGGGCCTCAGCTTGCCGGGATTGCCCAGATGCTCATGGGCGACGAGTCGGTGATGGAGGCCATCCGAGCTCTCGAAGCCGACCCGGCGGTCCGGAAGGTCCTCGATGACCCGGCGGCCATGGCGGCCGTTCAGTCCGGGGACATCGCCACCCTCATGGCGAACCCCGATTTCATGAAGTTGCTCGCTCACCCCAAGATTCAGAAAATCCAACAGGAGGCGCTCACCAAATGACCCCGACCCGCTCCCTTATCGCCCTCATCCTGGTATTCGCCCTCCTGTCCGGCGGTTGTGCCGCGGTTGGCGTCAACCGGGACGACCAGGGCTTCGACCCGGATCAGCTCGACGGCCTGACCCCCGGCCGGACCACCGCCGACGATGTCTGCCGAATCTTTGGCGCCCCCACCCGAGTGGTCCGGCTGACGGCGGGCAATGCCTACGTTTACGAGCGATCCGTGGGCAAGGCCACCGGCTTTTATCTGTTTCTGGTCAGCTTCGTCAATTACGACGAGCGGTTCGACCGGATTGTCTTCTTCTTCGACGCCGCCGGGACCCTCACCCATTACGGAGTCAGCCTTGACGCCGGCCGGACCGCCTATGGACTCCCGTTTTAGAGCCGCCGCGCTGAAGGCGCTGCTGCTGGTCGCTCTGGCGCTTGCGGCCGGAGGATGCGTCTCTTTTCGATGGACGCAATCGGCATCGGGCCGGGAGGTCCCCCGGACCCTCGAGCTGATTCCCGGCCGGACCGCCTTGGGGGAGGTCCTCGAGACCCTGGGGGCCCCGGAGCGGGTGGCGGGCCTCGACGGAAGCGATCTGCTGGTTTACGAGCGGGCCATCTTCAAGTCGGGCAGCCTGTCGGTGAGCGTCCCGCTGGCCGAGACCATCGCCGGGAGCGCCGAGGTTTCGGCATCGGGCGACCTGGCCCGCTACGACCGGCTCACGCTCTTTTTCACGCCCGACGGGGTCCTCGAACGGGCGGTGGTGGAACGGGGCACGGACCGCCCCTTTTTCCGGACCCTCCTGAAAAGCCCCTGATCCGGCGGGATCAGGCGAGGCCGAGGAGCTTTTTCAGGTCCATCAGGTCCTGCTTGACATAACGCCAGTTGTTGTTCTGGGACCGCTGGCTCGGTTCCCGGTCCATCGAATCCCGGGCCAGGCTCTGACCGTTTTCAATAATTCGCTCCATGCTCTCGATAATCTGTCGGACTTCTTCGACCTTCGGCTTGGCCATGCGATACACCTCCCTCAGTTCCGGATTGCCGATCACCTTCAAGGCAACTGATTATCCGACGGCGATATTTGGATTTCAAGAAAAAAATGGTCTGCCTTCGGCCGCGGGGGCCGCATACAGCGGTTTTCGGAGAAAAATGGGGAAATCTCCCCATTTACGAACCTCCGGCGGCCGGGCATGATGTCAATGGAAACACGGAACCGAACCGAAAGGAGAGCTCAACCATGCTTCCCATCAAAAAAATTATCTGCACCACCGACTTCAGCGATGCCTCTTTTGCGGCGATTCAGACCGCCGAGGAGCTGGCCCGGCAGTACGACGCCGAGGTGATCCTGACTCACATCGTCGCGCCGATCCCCGCTCTGGGGGCGCCTCATCACACCGGCCCGGCGGCCTTCGACGTCCCGGCTTACCAGGAAGAATTCGTCGAAAACACCCGAAGCGGTCTGGAGGCCCTCGCGGAGGAGCGATTTTCCGAGGACATCCGGGTCCGGACCCATGTGAGCGTCGGCTATCCCGCCGACGAAGTAACCGATCTGGCGGCCGCCGAATCGGCGGATCTCATCGTCATCGCCACCCACGGCCACACCGGGTTCCAACGGCTGCTTCTGGGGTCGGTCACCGAGCGGGTCATTCGGTTTGCCCCCTGTCCGGTGCTCTCAATCCGGAGCCAGCCAGCCGAATAAAGGAGGTGATCAGGATGAAATGCAACGTGGGAAAAATCGACCGGGTGATCCGGGTCTTTGCCGCACTGGTTATCCTGGGCACCGGTATCCTGTTTCGGCAATGGTGGGGGATCCTCGGGTTCATCCCGCTCCTGACGGCGGTGATGGCATGGTGTCCCCTCTACACCCTGGCGGGCGTTTCGACCTGCCGGACGGACGAGCGGCTGCCCAGGGACACCTCAGTCCACGACAGCCCTAAACCCCTCCGAATCAACCGATAGGGGCCGTGCCGCGACGGGATCGAAAACTGCCCCGTCGCGGCACGAGGCGTCTCCTATTGCTTCCGGGCCGGGGGCGCCATGAACTCCGGCCCCACCGGATCGGTGATCGTCTCCTCGAGGATCCGG
This sequence comes from uncultured Desulfobacteraceae bacterium, assembly GCA_964633575.1. Lineage (GTDB taxonomy): Bacteria > Desulfobacterota > Desulfobacteria > Desulfobacterales > JAABSP01 > CAYNGG01. The sequence continues at coordinate 5,682 of CAZWGY010000190.1, read as the reverse complement.
TTCACCGCGTTTCGGGCGTCCTCGTCCACCGTCCAGCCGGTGACATCTTCCACCGGCGCCATCTGATCGGGCCGCCGGCCGCCCCAGAGAGCGATCTCCACCTCGTTGTCCAGAACCCACCGGACGGCAAAGGGCAGGAGGTCCTTGTCATACCGCTCCCGCGCCAGGTCCGCGATCCGATCCGCCGCCGCCAAGTACTGATCGAACCGGGGGGCCTGGAACTTCGGGTCGTGTTGACGGAGGTCATCCCCCGTAAAGGTCCGGTCGGCGGTCATCTTGCCCGACAACAGCCCCCGGCATAAGGCCCCGTAGGTCATCAACAGGATGTTGTGTTGAGCACAATAGGGCTTGACGTCCGCCTCGATCCCCCGCTCGAAGATGTTGTAGGGCGGCTGGCAGAAGTGGATCGGAGCGGCCTTCCGGAACGCGGTCATCTGGTCCGGGTCGTAGTTGCTCACCCCGATGGCCCGGACCTTGCCGTCGGCGACCAGGGATTCCATGGCTCGGGCGGTCTCATCGAAGGGAACCAGCGGGTCGGGCCAGTGGATGAAGTAGATGTCGATGTGGTTGGTCCCCAGACGCTTCAGGGAATCTTCCACCTCCTTCCGGATTCGCTCCGGGGTCGAATTCCGGTGGACCCGGCCGTTATCCCATTCGAGGGCGACCTTGGTGGAAAGATAGAGGCTCCCGCGATCCCCGTATTCCGCCACCGCCTTCCCGACGATCTCCTCGGACCGGCCGAAGCCGTAAACGGGAGCGGTGTCGATGAGGTTGATGCCCTTGTCGAGGGCCGCGTGGATCGTCCGGATCGACTCCCGCTCGTCGGTGCCGCCCCACATCCAACCGCCGATGGCCCACGTCCCGAGGGCCACCCGCGAAAGCGTCATATCAGTACCGGGCAGCGTGATAAATTCCATGTAAATCCTCCTTTTTGGATGAATTGGCGTGAATGAGTAATGTTCCCCGCGCCGGAAACCCCTCCCCCCGGCCCCCTCCCCTAAAGGGGATGGGGTGACATCAATTGCCTGATATATCTGAAATCATGGCGCAATCATTCCCCCCTGCCCTTTAGGGAAGGGGGGCCAGGGGGGTTAGGTCCGGACGCAGCGTGGCCGAAATGATGATCAAGCCCGAAATCGGAATGATCACTCGAGCTTTTTCAGGCAGGCGGCGATGAACGCCGGGAGATCGCCGGGGTTGCGGCTGCTGACCAGGTTCCCGTCCAGCACCACCTCGGCGTCGATAAAGGTGGCCCCGGCATTTTTGATGTCCTGGATGATGGAAGTATAGCCGGTGATCCGGCGACCGGCAAGGGCCTGGGCGGTGATAAGGATCTGAGGGGCGTGACAGATGGAAAAGACCGGCTTGTCCGCGTCCATGAAGGCCCGGACAAAGGCTACGGCATCCGGGTCCACCCGGAGTTTGTCCGGCGAATAGCCCCCGGGGATAAGCAGGGCGTCGAAATCGTCGGCGGCGACTTCCTTCACCGATGCTTCCAGGGTGACCGGCGTCCCCGACTTCTTGCCGGTGACGGTCCGGCCCGTTTCGAGCCCCACCCGGACCACGGCGTGGTCCGCCGCCTCAAAGGCATCCACCGGCTCAGTGAATTCGGAATCTTCAAACATATCGGTGACAATCGCGGCAATTCGTGCCATTATGTCGGCCTCCTTGGTTGGGGTTATCGTGAAAATACATGGCGCCCGTGCTCCAATCGAAAAACGGAACCACGAATGAACACCAATAAACACGAATCAGATTTGTTTCTTAAAATCTATTTGAATTTTTTTCGTGTTTTTAGTGTGTTTCGTGGTTTAAAACCATTTCCGTGCACAGGGGGTGATCGTAGTGTATGCCCCCGATCATCTGGGGTATCTCAACAAACACCATTCCACCCTACCGCCCGCGAGCGTCTCCGTAAATGGGGTCAAGGCCGTATTTGGGAATTAAAACCGGGGGGGGAGGCGGCCGGTCCGCCGAGGGCGTCTTACATCCCCGATTTGAAGAAGGTCACCGGGTCGGCCACCAGCCCCCGCCGGGCCGCCCGCTCCGCCGCTGTGGGGGCGGATACCACGGGCTCGGTCCCGACCCGGAAGCACTCCCGGAAGGTATCCGCCGCCCCGGATCGGGCCAGAAGGCCGGTCGCCCGGTCGATCTCCGCGAAAACCACCTCGTTGGGCACCGGGAACTCTCGGACGGGGAGGCCTTCGTGGGCCACGGTCATGAAATCGAGCCAGATGGGGCTGGCGGCTTTGGAGCCGGTCTCCCGCCGCCCGAGGGACCGCTCCTGGTCAAACCCCACCCAGGCCCCGGCCACATAGTCGGGGGTGAATCCGAGAAACCAGGCATCCCGGAAGTCGTTGGTGGTCCCCGTCTTCCCGGCGACGGGCCGCCCGAGGGCCCGGACCCGCCGGCCGGTGCCCGACTCGACCACGCTCTGGAGCAGGCTCGTCATCAGATAGGCGGTTCCCGGATCGACGGCCGCTTCCGGCTCCACCCGCAAAGGCGAGATGTCCCGCCCGTCCCGGTCGATGATCCGGGTGACGAAAACCGGCTCGATCCGCCGGCCGCCGTCGGCAAAGACGGAAAAGGCCCCCACCATCTCCTGGAGGGAGACGCCCGAAGCCCCCAGCGCCATGGAGAGGCTCCGGTGGAGGCGGGAGACGATCCCCAGCCGCCGGGCCGCGTCAACGGCCGCATCCTCCCCGATGTCCGCGAGGACCCGGACGGCGGGGATGTTTCGGGACTTGGCCAGAGCCTGGCGGAGCCGCAGCGGCCCCAGAAAGCGCCGGTCATAGTTGTCGGGCCGCCAGAGTCCGCCGCCGTCCGGCACCCGGTAAACAAACGGGGTGTCGCTGAGGATCGTCGCCGGAGTGTATCCGTTTTCCAGGGCCGCCGTGTAGATGATCGGCTTGAAGGCCGATCCGGGCTGTCGTCGGGACTGGACCGCCCGGTTGAACTGGCTATGAGAATAGTCCCGGCCACCGACCATCGCCCGGACGTATCCCGTCCCGGTCTCCACGCAGAGAAGAGCCCCTTCGACCACCGGCGTCTGCTCGAGGCTCAGGGGCCACGAATCCCCGTCGGCCGGCCGCTCTCCAAGCTTAACCTGGATCACGTCGCCGACCTTCAGGCGGGTCAGGGCCCAGCGCCGACCCTCCGGAGAAAGGCGGCCCCGGACCCCGCCCAGATCCACGATCAGATCCGCGGTCGGCCCGGCGGTCTCGACCACCACCCCCTTGCGGATGTCTTCAGGCCCGAGGGCCTCCCGCCCGGCTTCTAAAGCCTTCAGATAGTCGGGGATATCGTCGGGGGCGAGCCGGTCAACGGGCCCCCGGTAGCCCTGGCGCTTGTCCAGAGCCCGCACCCCCCGGTCCACGGCCGCCCGGGCGGCCCGCTGGAGATTCAAATCCACGGCGGTGTGGATCGTCAGCCCGCCCCGGTAGAGGGCGTCATGGCCCACCCGGGCCTCGACAATCCGACGGACGTGCTCGGCATACCAGGGCGCGGATTCCATGAACCAGTTCCGGCGAGGCTGGATCGCAAGCCGGGCCTGAGCGGCGGCCTCGGCCGCGTCGGCAGAGATGTAGCCGTCGATGACCATTCGTTCGAGGACATACCGGCGCCGCCGGCGGGACCGTTCCGGATCGGCCATTGGCGAATACCGGGCCGGAGCCGGCGGCAGCCCGGCCAGGGTGGCGCATTGAGCCAGGGTCAGGTCTCCGACCGACCGGCCGAAGTAGTTATCGGCGGCCGCCCCGACTCCGTAGGCCCCGTATCCGAGGTATATCTGGTTGAGATAGAGGAAGAGGATCTCGTTCTTGGTGAGGGCCCGGTCGATCCGGTAGGCGAGGATGGCTTCCCGGAGCTTCCGGCGGTAGCTCCGCTCCGGGGTCAGAAAAAACGACCGGGCCACCTGCTGGGTAATGGTGCTGCCCCCCTGGATCACCTCGCCGGCCTCGATGTTTTTCACCGCCGCCCGGAGGATGCTCAGGAAGTCCACGCCCTCGTGCTCGAAAAACCGGGCGTCCTCCGCCGCCACAAAGGCCCGGATCAAGTTCTCCGGCATCTCCGACAGGGGGACGACGATCCGCCGTTCAGTGTAAAACTCCGCGATCTTGGTCCCGTCCGCCGCATGGACGGTGGTCACCACCGGCGGCCGGTAGTCATTCAGGGAGTGGATCAGGGGGAGGTCCTCGGTGATGTGGAGGTAGAGTCCGACCGCGCCCAGCGCCCCGAAAATCAAGCCGGTCAGGCTGAGCCAGACGAGTCCCCACAGAATCCGCCGCGGGAGTGACCGTTTTTTGGCCGACGGCGTCCGCTCGTCCGGGGTCTCGGGAATCGAAATTTGCCTGGCGCGTCGTCTGGGCATTGCTTGGGCTCTCAACGCCGGTGGGGCCCGCGGCCCCCGGCGATTGAAGTCTGGGTTGGATGGTGCCGCCCGTGTCCGCTACGGGGACCCCAACTCCACTATATCAGAATGATCCGGCCGACGGTATCCAAAAACTTGCTCCGGCCGGCCTTCGGTGATAATCTGCCGGCCAACGCAACCACTTTATCAAAGGAGGTCAACGCGAATGTCGGAACAGATCGGATTTATCGGAATGGGAATCATGGGGTCCCGGATGGCTCGGAACCTGCTGAAAGCCGGTCATCCGGTGACCGTTTACAACCGGAGTCGGGACAAGGCCGCCCCCCTGGCCGAAGCCGGGGCCACCGTGGCGGAAACCCCGGCCGAAGCGGCCGACGGGGCCGATGTGGTCATCCTGATGCTCACCGGCCCGGAAGCCTGCGACGCCGCCGTCCAGGGGGACAACGGGATTCTCCGGGCCGCCAATCCCCCCGCCACCGTGGTCAACATGAGCACGGTTCCACGGGAGTATTCGGAAGGGTTGAACGAGACGGTAACCGGAGCCGGGATCGGCTTTCTGGAGGCCCCGGTTTCCGGCTCGAAAAAGCCGGCCGAAGACGCCCAACTGGTGATCCTCGCCGGAGGGCCGGCTGATTCGGTCCAATCCCTGGAGCCCGTCCTGCTGAAGATGGGCAAGAAGGTGATCCACTGCGGCCCCGTCGGCCAGGGCGCCGCCATGAAGCTGACCATCAATCTCCTGTTGGGAACCATGATGGAAGGGCTCTGCGAGGCGGTCAACTTCGGGACCCGGAGCGGGCTGGCCCCCGAGCTGATCCTGAGCACCATCCTGGCCGGCCCCCTGGGGTGCGGCTTTTTCGGACTCAAGGAAGGCCCGCTCAAATCTGATGACTACCCGCCCCAGTTCCCGCTCCAGCACATGCTCAAAGACCTCCGGTTCGCCATGGACGCGGCCCGGCAAAACGGCGCCGCCGTCCCGGCCGGAGCGGCCGTCACCCAAACCTTCGAGGCGGGGCTCGAAATGGGCCTCGGCGAGCTGGACCTCGCGGCCGTGATGCGGGTCATTCAGTCCCGGAGCGGATGAACATTGATAAACCCATAAGATCGGGGCGGCACCACAATCACCCCCGTGCATGAAAATGGTTTTAAACCACGAAACACACGAAAAACACGAAAAAAAATTAGAATTAAAAATTAGTGTGAATTTGTGTTTATTCGTGGTTCCGGATTTTTCGGTTGGAGCACGGGCGGCATGGATTTCCACGATAAACCCTCATGACCGGGGCACCGCGATCACCCCCGTGCATGAAAATGGT
>CAZWGY010000189.1:0-8482 GCA_964633575.1 uncultured Desulfobacteraceae bacterium | reverse complement strand
ACGCAGATGGACGCAGATTAAAAAAACCAAAAAATCTGTGAAAATCTGCGCAATCCGCGGATAAACAAAGCGCGAGGCCGGCACAAGTTTTGATCAATGCCGAGTTAAACATGCCGGCCCTGGGTCTATATGCCCGCACGGCATGATGAGGCGCATGGGATTCCAGACGAGGGCGGACACGCAGGTCCGCCCCTACAATATGCGGGCGAGACGCCCGCGCTCCCAGGGCGGCCGCGAGGGCCGCCCCTACAATATGCGGGCGGGACGCCCGCGCTCCCAGGGGAGTGCCGCGGACATCATTATTCATATCGTGCTATCATCAAAATAGTTGGTCTTCCGGTCCTCGGATCGCTGATCCAGGATTTCCCGTTCCGGATTGTCCCACAGCAGGCTCAGGCGGTGGGGGAGATCCTGGTTCTCCGCGCTGGTGTCCTTCCGTTGATCCCGAATCAGCGCGGGCAGGTCCCGAAGGCTTCCGCCGTCGATAAGGGCCTCGATATCCGCCCTGTCGCCATTTCCCCAGAGCGCCACGGGGATGCTGAGGTCGTGGAGCACGTCGAGGAACCAGTCGGCATCCGCCGCCGGCTCAAAGCCGAGCATCAGGCAGGGTCGGCCGTTGGTACGGTCGAGCTTGGGCTCAAGCGTTTCCCATGAGCAGGCGGACGGATCGCATTCCCAGTGGGTGGATTCCGATGGAGACGGAGTCTCCTGAAATCTCGACCACTTCCGGTTCCACTCGTCCCGCAGGTCCAGGGGGATTTCGTTTCGATCCAGGCGCAGATAAACGGGATACTGTTTCCCGAGGGGGGTCCCCCGCCGCCGCCCGGCTTTCAGCGGCCAGAGGTGTGGAGGCGGTTTCAAGGCCATGATGTTGTCAACCGGGGCCATGACCTCGACCGCCCTGGGCGGGGCGTCCCGGTCGATCCGTTGGTGGAGAAAACTATCCAGACTCTCGCCGATGGCTTCAGGCGGAAGCTCCGCGTCATCAAAGCCGCGACACGCGCCCTCCTGGTGGAGATAAAAGACGACTTTGTATCGATCTGATGGGTTGGGGAACAGCCGGAGGATCAGATGAGGCGGGGACGCTTTCTCTGGAGCCGATAGCTTCGCGGACTTGGCCGGTTTCCTGAAAGACTTTTCCGGCTCGCCGGTAAGGTGTGCGGCCCAGCAAGCCAGGGACTTGGAAATCTCCTTGTCTGAGATCCCCGGCAACAGGCGGCGGATGAAATCGGCAAAGGGAAACGTGCCATCGGGCCTTTGGAACAGGCTTTCGGCCTCCCTCAGCAGCCGCCACCGGCACATCAGGTGGACCGCCGGCAGCTCAAGCTCGCGCCGCTTTTCAGCAGAGATAGACGCTTGAAACGCGGCTTCCATGGCCTTCCGGGGAACCTTCTCGGCGGTCAGGAATTCCAGGACATGGGAGATCGTCCCGTGGATGTCGGGGTCGGAAAAGCCGAGGGCGTCGGGCAAGCGGTCCCAAAGGTGGCCCATCGGGATCGAGTTTCTCTCGATCGCCGCGACCGCCCGAATCAGGAGCTCGATGTTGTCGGGGTAATCCGAGCATACACGAACCATCTCCGGGACAACGATTGAGGCGCTGCCTTCCGATTGGATTTGGGATCGAACATCCGAGCCGAGCTTCCGGATCACCTGATCCCGCTCCCGCTTGTCATTCATACAGCGGCAGCCTTCCAGAAGCCCGGCCAGCTTTCCCTGTTGCGGACCGTCAAGAAACGACAGCTTAACCATAGGCCTCCCCTCAGAGCTCCGGCGGGTTCAGGAGATAAACGATGACAAAGAGGGCGAACGCCCCGGCGGCGCGGATTTTCGGGTCTTTCCATTCGACGTTGATCATGCCGGGGACCACGGCCCCCACGCCGGCGGCGGCCAGGGCCAGAACCACCCGGAAGAGCCACTGCTGAAACGGGGTCGGGTTCGGGATGAAGACCGCGACGGTGAGCATCACGGAGACGAAGACCACGCCGAAGATAAAAGCAAGAACCTTTTCCCAGGTTTCGGCCTGGGGCGCGGGGGGTTCCGGGTTTGTCCCGGAATTTGATGTGCTCCCGTTGCCGCCCGCCGACGCTTCCGGCGGCCCGGATGATCCGGATGGCTCGACCGGTCCCGCTTCCGGGCGGTCCGGCTGCGTATCGGCCGGCTGGGGTGGCGGGCCGGGGGCGTCGGGTTCATCCGCCGGAGCCCGGCTATTCCCGCCGGTTCCCGGATTCCCCCGGATCTCCTTCCAGACCCGCCGGGCCTCGGCAAAGGGGCTGGAGCCCCTTTCATGGCACTCGACGCAGGCCATGAGGCGGTCGATCCCGTCGGGGTAGTCCCAGCAGAGGCTCACCATTTCGCGGACCACCGTTCCCCATGCTCCCTCCGGGTCGATCCGGCCGGCGATGTCATCCAGGCAATCGGCGATCTGCTTCCGGGTCCGGCCCTCTTTCAGGGCCCGGCATTCCATCAGCGCGGCGGCCAGCCGCTCCTTCTTGTCTGCGTCCGATGTCACGGGCTTTGTCCTTTCGGTTTGGGGTTCGGCTCGGGGCGGCTTTTCCGGCTCCGTTTCGCTCCCGGCTTCATCGTCCTTTCCCGCCTCGAGGCTCCGGCGGATTTGGGCCAGGCCGGCTTCGTATTCGGGGAAGAGGTCCGCGGCCCGGATATCCGCCAGCCGATCGTGGGCCGGAGGGCAGTCGTCGGCCCGGACGGGGATCATGAAGATCGTGCCGTCGGGCATCTCGTCCAGGACGTCGATAGCTTGTCGGATTTCCTTGTGGACGGCGCCGGACCGGCTCACCGACCGGCTTGAAAGGATCGGGATGAAGTAGCGGCTTTCGCGGATGGCCCGGCTGATCTCGTGCTTTCGGTTCTGGCCGGGCAGGAGGTCGGCTTCGGCCATCCAGGGCCGGACGCCGGGAGTTTGGCTCAGATCCTCGTAAAGCCGTCCGGCGATCCCGGCATCCTCCGGGGCGTGGCTGATGTAAACGCGCATGGCATCTCCTCGGTGACGGGTAACGTCTTCTTGAAATCCGTTTTTTACCCGTTTTGGGAGCGTTTTACAAGGGCGGGGGGGCGATTCTTTTCGACAATCGTCGATTGAAAAAGCGGGGTCGAAATCTCGAAGGCGAAGTGGGGGGGACCGCCCCGCCACGGGTTGGAGCCGTGACGGGGCGGGGTAAGGCAGGTGTGACGGTTGGGCTAGTCGATATCGATGGTCGCGAAGTTGTCGGCCGGCGGGAGATCGGTCCAGAGGGCGCCGAGGGTCTGGCCGAGGGTCCGGGTGACCGGATCATCGCTTTGGAGATAGGCGGGGATGGCCGCCTGGGTCTCGGCATCCGGAGATTCATCCCCGGCATAGTGAGCGACGTAGGCATCGACGATCCCGGGAGCGATGGCTTCGGCGGCCTCCGCCGACAGCCCGTATCCCCCCTGATCGGCCGGCGTCGTCAGCATGGCAACCGCGATCCCGTGGAGCCCTTCGGTGAGATAAGCCAGCGCATAGTCGGGGAAGGTCAGGTCGCCGGTGTCGTAGTCGATCTCGGTGATCCGGTCGCTGACGATTTCAGCGGTCCCGGCCGTTGTCAGGCTGACTACCCGATACGGGCTCGGATAGGTCACCAGGGAGCCGGTTTCCACGTCGGTCAGGGAATAGGTTGTGCCGTCATCCCGGGTCCAGGTCTTTCGGGTGATGTCCTGAGCATGATAATGGCCGGTGAAAACCAGCCGGAGACCGGCGTCGGCCAGGCTCCGGGAGACGGTTTCCCAGTCCTCGATGACGTATTCGGCTCCGGGATTGGCCATCGACTGGCCCGTGAAATGCTCCAGCAGGCCGTGGTGGGCCATGGCGATGATCTGCTTGTTTCGGGATTTGGCGGTTTGGATCGTCTCCTGAATCCAGGTGAGGGTTGCCGCGGAGAAGCGGCCGCCGGTCACCGGTTTGCCGGCCGCGGCATTTTCGGCGTAGCGGCAGGAATCCAGGGCCAGGAGCCAGACGCCGGGGACCGGCTCGGCCACGTAGCTCAGGGAATCGGGGTCTTGATCGATGGCCTCGGCGTAGCCATGCCGGCTGTAAATCTCGGCGAATTCCGCCGGGCTCACCGTTTCCGCCGCCACCGGGGTATCGCCGCTATAGGCGTAGGCATGAGGATTGTTGATGTCGTGATTGCCGGGGATGACGTAAGCCCGGATGCCGTCGGCTTCCAGTCGGGCCAGGGCGTCGGCGACGGCTTCGTGGCCGGCCCGTTCCCCGTCCTTGGTCAGATCACCGGGAACCAGAACGAAATCGATCCCCGCCTCGTTTTGGACGGCGTCGATCGCCGCGTCCAGAATCGCCTCGCTTTCCCGGAGGAGCTTGCGATCCTGCTGGAGATAGCTTTCGAAGGCCGCGCCGGTCGTCCCCAGATCAGAGTCATAGAGGTGAGGGTCGGAGAAGACCACGAACGTGGGCATCGTGTAGGGCGCCGGGGTATCGGTCGGCTCGACCCGGGGATTCTCCGGCGGGTCGTTCAGGCTGACCCGCCCGGCAAGCGGACCCTGGATATAGTCGGCGAGAATCCGGCGTTCCCCCAGCTCGGGTTGTTGGGAGCCCCGGCGATCGGCCGCGTCGCTCAGGGCGGCGTACCCGTCGCCGCCGGTGAGCAGAAAGTCGTTGGTGGCCAGGTGGAAAGTCCGCTCCGGGTCGCCCATGAGTTGGTATTCGGACACCACGGTATCGACCGAACCGTCGGCCCGGGTCACCAGGAGGTTTCGGACCCGGGAAGGAGTCTCCATCCGGATGCCGTCCGAAATGCCCTCGCGGTCGGGATCGTATTCCAGGTCGATCCCGGCCACCTGGGGAAAGCGGCCGTCCAGGGCCGGAACCCGGCTCACCGCGTTTTCCATGACCGCCAGGAGCTCGGCGGCGGACAGCTCCACCACCGCGAGCTGATTGTCAAAGGCCAGAGCCGCCCCGATGGACAGCCGGGTGATGTTGGGGCCGAGGATGGTGTCCCGGATTCCGCCGCCGTTTTTGAGCGCGGCATCCACTCCGAGATCGGGAAAGGCGTTGCGGGCGTACCAGAGGGTCGAGTCGGCGGCCAGGCGGCCGAGATTGGTCTCCCGGCTTCGGACATCGGCCCGGTTTCCGTTCAAGGCCGTCCCGGTGGTCCCCACCACCTCGAACTGCTCGACGATCATCTCGGTTTCGTTCAAAGCCTCGAAGGCCTCGGTCACTCCGGCCGGAATATTCAGGCCGTGGCCGACCTCGGCTTCGAGGGCGGCGATGGCGGCGTCATTCGTCGCCACCGGACCGCTGCGCGGGTCCACGCACAGGATGTGACCGTCGGTGTCGAAGCTCACCATCAGGTTGCCGACATAAGTGTATTGCTGATCGCTGTTGACCACCAGGACGGGGTTTCCGTCCATGTCGCTTCGGAGCGTGGGGTAGTCGGCCTGGGGCGTATCCCCTTCCCGAAGCAGATTATAGGGTCCATCTGCTTCGGGTTGGCCCATGAACCCGGTGGATCCGGCCGCCACGATCACATCGATTCCCCGGAGCCGGCTCGCCGACAGCGGATCACTGGTGAAATCCTGGGCATGGTCCAGAAGGATGATTTTGTCGATCCCCTGGGCCTCGAGGAGATCGACCTGTTCGAGGACGCCGTCCACGGCGGACATCAGGGGCTGACCCGTTTCCGGGTCCCGCCCGCCCACGAAATCGAGGCCGGGGAGCGTGGTTTCCGGATCCTTGATGACGTTGAAAAAGTCGGCCGGAGCCCGCCCGATGAGCCCGATCCGCTCGCCGCCGGCCATCACGTAGGCGCTTTTCACCACCTTGCCGGCGTTGGCCGTGACGCTGCCCCCGTTCGCGCCGATTTGGATGGGCGGCGCGTCCGCCGGGACCTGGACGTTCGAGAAATCCAGGTTGACGGCGATAAATGGATACTCGGCGGCGGCCAGCATCCGGGCGAAATCGCCGATCCCGCCGTCAAACTCGTGGTTGCCGATCCCGTTGGCGGCCAGGCTCATGGCATTGTAGATCGCGATGTCCCCGAAGCCGGGGGCGCCCATGGATGGAACCTCCGCCGCGGCTTCGTAAAACGGGCCGGGGAGGGTGTGATCCCCGGCGGTTACGTGGATCGAGGGAACCCCTTCATCGGCGGCCACCTCCCGGAGTCCCTCGGCCACTGTGGCGTAGCCGAGGATCTTCGTTTCCAGCGTATTGGGGTCCTGAAAGGAAGATTCATTGTCGGAGCTGTGGAGAATCTGGAGCGTGAAATCCTTTTCCACCGCCTCCACGGCGTAGAAGGTCGTCGTGCCGGAGACCTCGCTGGTCACGGCCAGGAGCGGTTCGCCGGTGGGGCTGCTTTCAGGCGGAATGAAGAGCAGTCCCTCGGGTCCCAGGTCGCCGGCGGCGGCCGAGGTCGGGTCGGCGTCCGGATTCCGGTTGTTGACGTATTGGATAAAAACCGGTGCGGCGGGCTCGCTGACATCGTAAACCATGATGCCGCCGACCCGCTCCAGGCCGATAAAGGCATAGGTCCGGCCGTCCACCGTGCCCACGGTCACCCCTTCCGGCTCCGGGCCTTTGTCGTCGCTTCTGGCGTCGGCTTCATGGTCGTCGTTGGATGCGTTGAAAAGCTCGGGCATGGTTCCGGCGACGATCCGTTCCAGGTCATCGCCCGAATCATAAACTTGGATGATCCCATCGGCGGTGGGCCGCCATAAGGAAAAGGACCGCCCGCCATAGGCGTAAAGCGCGTCGAAATCCCCGTCACCGTCGGTGTCGCCGAGGGTTGTGGTGGTCTTGAGCCGTCCGAGGTTGGCGTCCTCCTGGAGGGTCGCCGCGGTCGGAAAGGCGGTCGGGTCGAGCGTCAGGTCCGCTATCCGCGCCTCCTCGCTGAATCCATCGTAATCCCGGCCGTCCCCCTCGTTGGCGGTGATCAGATATTGAGTTCCCCCGACGGTAAAGGCGGCCATGCCGTCGGGCTGATACATCCCGAAAACCGGCCAGTTGGCGAAATGGATGCCGTCGTCCCGGTTGCTCGCGTCCATGGTGTTGCCCGGGGTGAGATGGTCTTTGAAGCCCAGGGGCCAGAGGCCGGTCACCGAGGCATCCGCCAGGTCGATGGCGGCGATTGCGTTGTTTTCCTGCAGGACAACCCAGGCGGTGCGACCGTCTGAGGAGACAGCGATGTATTCGGGCTCCAGATCCTGGGCCACGGTGGCACCGGGTCCGAATATCCGGACCCCTTCCGCCCGCAAAGCATCGGCCTGGCTGTTGTAGGCGGTAAAGCCGACCGTCGTCGCCGTGGCATCGGCCACGCCGTTCGATATATCCACGATGGTCACCGAGCCTTCGGGGTCGTGTGTGTAGTCATCGTTGGGTTCACCTTCGTTGGCGACCAGGACCCGGGTACCGTCCGGGGTGAAGGTTACCATATCCGGCAGGGGCCCGGCCGTCACCGTGTTGAGATGCGTTCCATCCGCGTCAAAGAAGACCACCGCTCCGGGCGCCTGAGCCGGATCGGCCTCGACCGCCGCCGCCAGAATCCCGTTCTGGAAAGCCACGCTGTTGACCCCGTCTCCGTAAGGGGTGATATCGATCTGAAAGCGACGGGCCGGGGCATCGGGATCACCGGCGTCGATGACATCGATGGCTCCGTCGTTACCGTTGACCACGAACAGGCGGTAAGTGTCGGGATCGTAAGCCGCGATCTCCGCCGCGCTTTCGTCGAAAATCCCGGTTGCAAACGTGCCAAGTTGCCGGAGGCGAATGGTCGCGTTGGCGGATGCAAAGGTCGCGGTAACCGTCATCGGCTCGGTGATGGTTACCGTGCACGGCCCGTCTCCGGTGCAGCCGCCCCCCTCCCAGCCGGCAAAGGTCGATCCGTCGGTGGGGTCCGCCGTCAGGGTAACGGCCGTGTCCGCCGGAAACTCGGCCGAACAGGTGTCACCGCAAGTGATCCCGGCCGGGTCGCTGGAGACCACCCCGTCTCCCGATCCCGCCGTGGTCACGGTCAACGGGTGAGTGGTCGATGGCGGCAAGGTTTCCGAATCGTCACATCCCACCCCCACAATCATCAGCCCCATCAGCAGGCCGGTCATCGCCAATCGTGCATATCGTCGCATCTTCGTTCCTCCGTCCGGTGGTGTATCCATCGCCTGATATGTTCAACCGCTCCATCAGCGGTCCGTCCGGAATTGGGTAACGGCAAAATGTTTGGGTTCCGTGAGCGGATGGTTAGAATTCGATTACGGATGCTCGCCCGATGGGGGCGGGTGTTGGACATGACGGCCCAAGACGTTGCCCTGAATATATAGACCCGCGAGGTTTTCAAAACCTCGCGGGTCTCTGGTCGCACTATCGCGCGGCGCTTGTTTTAGAGGATCTCTTCCATCTTCTCCTTCAACTGCTCGAACCGGGCTTTAAGTTCGGGAATCCGGGCTTCCGCTCCGGCCAGGTCGCCATCCCTTACCGCCTTTTCCATTGCATCGGCCACGGCCT
>CAZWGY010000188.1:0-8496 GCA_964633575.1 uncultured Desulfobacteraceae bacterium | reverse complement strand
TTCACCCCGGCCACCCCATGACGAGGGGTCAGGGCCGTGTTTCCGGCGGTCTCCGGGAGCCGTTCCGACCGGGTTCGGGCCGCCGGGTTCAGTTCGTACCAGCACTTCGGCTCCAGGGTCATCCCGTCGGCCAGGCGGCGGCGCTCCCGCCGAAGGGTATAGCTCAGATACCGGCCGGCCAGGGGGGCGAACAGGCGGGGGAGCGGACCGGCGGCCGCGTATATCTCCCGAAGGAGGGTTCGGAGCTTCCGGTGAATGGCCTCCGTGTCGCGATACCGGGCCGCCATGGCCCAGACGGCGGCGGCGTATTCGGTTTTCAGGGAGCGGCCTTCACGGCGGAATCGACGGCGGATTCGGGGGTCGGGATGGTTGCGGTACCGGAGGTAGCCGTCGAGGGTCACCCGGATCAGCCGGGCCAGGCTGGGGCCGTTGACCTCGAAATCCCGTTGAAACGCTTCGATCAGGAACTGCTCCTCGTCGCCGTCCGGGATGGCCGGATGGCGGTAGTTGAACCGGTACTGCCCGTGAGCGTCGGCAACGGGGAAGTCATCCTTTAAGGTGCCCTGGCGCTTGTGGGTTTCGTAGAGCGGAGTCCCCGGGTTGGGCGTGTAGAGCATGAACTGGTGAAACACCGTGTCGTGGGAGACGGCGTAGTCGATGGCCGCGCCGATGTTTTCCGGGGTGTGGGACTCCAGCCCGATGATCGACGAGCCGAGAACCCGGATGCCGTGGGATTGGAGCTCCCGGACCAGGTCGCGGGTGTCCACGTCCTTGAGCTTCCGGTAGCCGCTCCCCTCTCCTTCCAGCCCCATCCAGACCCAGGAGACTCCCAGGCCGATGAGCTGCTCGATGGTGTAGGACTGGATCACCCGGCCCGAAGAGAATACGTAGATCGACCATGACTTGTCGTTTTCCGTCATCAGCTCCAGGAGGCGCAGGGCCCGCTTCCGGTGAAGGAGGAAGTTTTCGTCCAGGACAAAAAAGGATTCGGTCCCCAGGGTCTCGGCGATATCGGCCATCACGGCGAAGAGCTCGTCGCCGGTCTCGTAGAAGTTGACGAAATGGCCCTTGCCGCCGAAGAGGGCCGAGGTGCAGCAGAAGTTACAGCCCACGGGGCAGCCCACCGAAGGGATGAGGATGGCGGCGGTTTCCGAAGGGCCGTCCTTGACGTTGCGGCCGAGAATCCGGGTGCCGAACCCCGACAGGGCCTTCGGGTGCCGGATCGGGGCGTCCGGATCATCACCGAGATACTTCCGGAACCAGCGGACCCCATCGCCTCTGACGATGTGGTCCGCGTCAATCACCCGATCGATGTCGGAATGATTGACCACGTGGCCCCCCACGACGATGGTGCTCCGGGGGGAATGGGTCCGGACCAGCTCGCACATCTTCTTCACTTTCCCCACGTTGGGGATGATCCCGCTGATGCCGATCACGTCATACCGGTTGGTCCGGATTTCCTCGACGAACCGGTCCATCGTGGGGAAATCGAGGAGGGTGCAGGGGCCGGTCAGGTTGGCCTGGATGAGCATCAGCCCGAAGGATCGGTGAAACATCCGGAGGGACAGCTCCCCTTGCACACGGGTGACCTGATTGTGGTAAAGCTCCATGGGATTGATGGTCCGGCTGCCGTATTCGTCATCCTGGGCATAAGGGCCGAACACGCTGGACAGGAGCACGCTGGCGCGGTTGCCGAGCGGATGGGTGGAGGATAGGGGCATGGGTAAGTCCTTCCGTTTTGGGTTGAGGGGCCTGTCGGCCCCGCCGACAATGCCATGGCGACAGGTGCGTCATGACATACCCCTAGCATACGCCCCCGGCTCTCCGGCCAAAAGACCCCCGCGCCGGGTTTTACAGAAGTTTTACAAATCGGGTTTGGTTGCATTCAGGTGGGGGCTGGAGTATGGTGAAGGGGTGTCCCGCCATGACCGGGGCCCCCGCCGGGCGGCGGCGGCATTTTCCGAACGCCTTGACCTTGCCGGAAATGGGAAGCTCAAGGCACAACGAGGGACCATGACCCAACCCAGATGGCTTTTTCATCCAGTTGTGATTTTCAGCGGCTCGATCCTGGCCCTGGTGGCCTCGCTGTTTCTGTACATCTACTGGTACATCGAAATCAGCAGCGGCCTCGACCGGCTCATGCAAAAATTCGAGCTCGAATCGAACCAGGTTTTAGCCGCCGAAACCTGGATGGTCATCCTGGTCCTCTCGATCCTGGTCGGGGTGATCCTCATGGGCTTTTTCATCATCTTCGTTTACAACTTGAAAACCCTCCGGCTCTACCGGCTTCAGAACAACTTCATCAACAACTTCACCCATGAGCTCAAAACCCCGGTGACCTCGCTCCGGCTCTACCTCGAAACCTTCCAGAAGCACACTCTGGACCGGGAAAACCAGTTGCGCTATCTGGAATATATGGTCCAGGACACCGTGCGTCTGGACGGAACCATCAACAGCATTCTCAACCTGGCCAAGATCGAAAGCAAAAGTTATGAGGGGAATTTTATCCTGAAGGATTTGCGGACGGCGGTCCGGGAGGTTTTCGAAACCAACGCTCACCTGACCCGGGGATGTCAGGTGACGCTCCGGCTCCCGGCGGAGCGGAGCTTTCTCTACCGGCTGGACCCGGTGCTGTTCGGGATGCTCTTCATGAACCTGTTGACCAACGCCATCAAGTACAACCGGACCGAGGCTCCCGAGATCGCCGTCGAGCTGGCGGCCCGGCGAGGCCGACTGCTCCTGTCCGTGGCCGACAACGGGGTTGGGATCGCTCCCCGGGACCTCAAACGGATATTCAAGAAATTCTACCAGGTGGGAGATTCTGACGACATGACCGCCCGGGGCAGCGGGATCGGGCTCTACATGGCCCAGAGCATCGCCCGGGTCCACGGCGGCCGGCTCACCGCCAAAAGCGACGGGCCCGGGCGGGGCAGCCGGTTTACCCTGTCCCTGCCGGACCGGTACGCAATGCCCGCCACGAAAGGCGAAAGTCAGTGACCGATCCGTCGCCCGCTCCCCGGAAAGTCCTCGTGGTTGAAGACGAGGAGCACATCGCCGAGGGCATCCGGCTCAACCTCACCCTCCAGGGGTACGAAGTGGCGGTGGCCGACACCGGTCCGGCGGCCCTGGAACGATGGCGGGACTTTCAGCCGGACCTGATCGTCCTCGACGTAATGCTGCCCGGCCTCGACGGGATCTCCGTGCTCCGGGAAATTCGGGCTGTTGATGAGCGGCTCCCCATTCTAATCCTTTCAGCCAGAAGCGCCGTGGAGGACCGCCTGGCGGGGCTCACCCACGGCGTGGACGATTACATGGCCAAGCCCTTTGTCCTCGAAGAGCTCCTGCTCCGCGTAGCCCGCCTCCTGACCCGAAGCACCTGGAGCCGGCCCCGGGAGGAGAACGGGCCTGAAAGCGAGTCGGACCAGCGTCAGCCGGACCGAATCCTCACCTTTGGATCAAACCGGGTGGACCTCGAGACGGGCGAGGCCACCGGCGCCGACGGGACCTTCCGGCTGACCGCCCAGGAACTCAAGCTGCTAACCATTTTCGCCAAAAACCAGGGAAAACCCCTGCCCCGAAAGCTCCTGCTGGAGGTGGGGTGGGGCTACTCCCGGTTCACCTCCACCCGGACGGTGGACAATTTTATCGTCCGGCTGCGGAAATACTTCGAGCCGGACCCGAAGCAGCCCCGATACTTCATCTCCATCCGCTCGAAGGGGTATCAGTTCGACCCCGACGGGGATGGTTGATCCCTTCGCCTCCAGAAGCCCTCCGGTTCAGCTTCTCCAGAGATAAACCGCCATCGACAGCACCCCGTACATGAATCCCTCGAAGATCCGCCGCCCCGGATGGCCGCCGACCGCCGCGCCCAGAGGCACGAACAGCGGGAGAAAGTGCTCCGCCGGAAAGGGATGGTTGCGCCGGGCCTCCGGGGCCGCGTTTTCGTAATCCAGGAGCGTCTCGACGGCTCCGGCGGCGATGGTCTCCCAAAGCCAGGCGTCAAAGGCCGAAGCATAGTCGGTCGGCGGGTCATCCCGTTGATGATCGGACACCGACGGGAGATCGTGGGTGGCCCCGCCGCTGCCGAGGATCAGGACGCCTTCGCGCCGGAGAGGCGCCAGGGCCCGGCCAATGGCCAGGTGGTGGGCCGGGTCGGAATCGGTCTGGACCGAAAGCTGAAGGACGGGAATGGCCGCCTCCGGATAGACCCGGATCAGCGGAACCCAGACCCCGTGGTCGAGGCCCCGGTCAGAATCGATCCCGGCGGTCTGGCCGGCATCGCTTAGCAATTCCCGGACCCGCCGGGCCAGGTCCGGATCACCGGGAGCCGGGTAGCTCAGGGAAAAAAGCGGCGGCGGGCCGCCGAAATCGTGGATCGTGCCGGGTCGGGCCGCGCCGGTGACGGTGGGCCGAACCGCTTCCCAGTGAGCGGAGACGCAGATGATCGCCGACGGCCGGGGAATCCGGTCGGCAAGGCTTTCCCAGAACCGGGGCGCCGGGTGGTCGATGGCCGCCAGGGTCGGCGGCCCGTGGGAGATGAACAGGGTGGGCATGGGCTCGGTCATGGTTGGGTCCGTCCTTTCGTCTGGGATCGGGTTGAGCCGGTTTCGGGCGTGATCCGGCCGTCGGCCATCCGGATCACCCGGTCGGCGCCGTCAGCTAAGGACTCGTCGTGGGTGACCACGGCAAAGGCCGTGCCGCCCTCCCGGTTGAGCTCCCGGATGATCTCGAAAATAATCTGGCTGTTGGCGCTGTCGAGGTTCCCGGTGGGCTCATCGGCCAGGACCAGGATCGGGTCGTTGGCCAGGGCCCGGACGATGGCCACCCGCTGCTGCTGGCCGCCGGAAAGCTGGGCGGGACGGTGGTGGAGCCGGTCTCCGAGCCCCACCCGGTCGAGGAGCCGGGCCACCGGGTCCCGCCGGGACCGCTCAACGCCGGAGCCCTTAAGCCGGCAGGGCATGAGGGCGTTTTCGAGGACGGTGAAGGCCGGGAGAAGGTGGTGGAACTGGAAGATAAAGCCGAGGTCATCACGCCGAATCCGGGTCCGTTGAGCGTCACTCAGCCCGGCCACGTCCCGGCCCCCCAGCCGGATCTCTCCGGAAGTGGGCGTGTCGAGGAGCCCCAGGAGGTTGAGCAGGGTGGTTTTTCCCGACCCCGAAGTCCCGACGATCACCACCAGCTCGCCGGAGCCGATGGCCAGGTCGATGTCGAAGAGGACGTGGGCCGAAATGGCGCCGCCATAAACCTTGTTGACCCGGATCATCTCCGCTCGGGGGCCGGCGGGTGCCATCAGCCTCGGATTACCTCGATGGGGTCCACTCGAGCGGCCCGCCAGGCCGGATAGAGGGAGGCGACCAGGCTGATCCCGGTGGCCAGGACCACGGTGAGGACCACCAGCTCGATGCTGAGCCGCATGGGGAAAATCTCGACGGTCCGACCGGTGGCCGATGCCAGGCGGCGGAGTCCGCCCAGCCAGATACAGAGTCCCGACCCGGCGGCGGCCCCGGCCATCGCCCCGATGAGCCCAAGAGTCGCCCCCTGGAGCGTAAAGACCCCGACGATCTGGCCCCGGGTGGTCCCCATGGCCCGGAGAATGCCGATCTCCCGAATCCGATTAACCACCGACATGATCAGGATGCTGGCCATCCCGAAGCCGGCGGCGATCACCGTGAAGGTCTGGATCATGACGGATGACTGGGCCTGGGCCTTTAGGCCGGACAGAAGGCTGGTGTTTTCGGCCATCCAGCTTTCGACCCCGTAAGGGACCTGGAGCTCGAGTTGCCGGGCGAGGTCATCGGCGGCAAAGATCCGGTCGAGCTTGAGGCCGATCCGGGTCACGGCCCGGCCCAGGCGGAAGAGGGACTGGCCGTCCCGGAGGGTCAAAAAGACGGTGCCGCTATCGACGGTGGAAAACCCGGTGTCGTAGATCCCGGCCACGGTGTAGGTGGTCGTCTCCCCTTCGGGGCCGGTGACCCGGACCTTGTCGCTCACCTGGAGGCCGAGGTCGTCGGCGAGCTTGTAGCCAAGGGCCGCCTCGCCGGGGTTCAAGGTCAAAAACCGTCCGGCCACGAGCTTGGAGGCCAGGTCCACCACCTGGTTGTGCCGCTGGGGGATGACGCCGGTGACGGTGACCGCCTTCCGCTTTTCGTACCGGGAGATCAGTGCCTGGTCGCTGACCACCGGGGAGACGGCGATGACCCGGTCGGAAATCTTCGCCAGCCGGGGAAGCCAGACGCTCCAGTCCTCGATGGTCCGCTTCCGCTGCTCCAGCCGAACCCGATCCCCGATGGAAAGGATGTCCGGCCGGGTCAATTCCGGAACCTCCCAGACGGCGATGGGAAGCCGTTCCTCGGGGGCCACCACCACGTGGGGGATGGAGCCGGTGACGCTGCTGACAAGGCGCTCCTGGAGTCCGGAGATCAGGGCGTTGATGAAGATGATGAGAATCACGCTGGTGGCCACCACCGTTACGGTGAGAAGAGTCTGGCCCGGCTGGTGGCGGAGGTTCCGGATGGCCACGGAAAACGCGAGCCGGTCCCAGATCATTCGTTTTCCTCCACGGGCCGGACCCGCTGGCCCGCTTCCACCTGAGTGGCGTGGCGGGCCACGAGCCGGTCTTCGGGGATGTCAGCCACGGCGGCGTGGTCGGGGCTTTGTCCGAGAACCCGGACCGGCCGCTCCCGGATTCGGCCGTTTTCCACGGCCATGACCGCGTGGCGGTCGCCCCGCCGGAGCACGGCGCTCACCGGAAGGCTCAGGCCGTCGGAGTACCGGGCCACTTCGATGTTGACGTCCACGGTCATGTCGAAAAGCGCGTAATCGGGCACGTTTTGGGGCCGAAGCCGGAGCCCCACCACGCCCCGGAGCGGGTCCACCAGCGGGTCGATCCGCTGGAGGGTCGCCCGAAAAGGCCAGTCCCGGAAGGCCGGGGCGATGACGTCGGCGGTCTGGCCCACCTTCAGGCGGGAGAGGTTGTTTTCGTCGGTCTCCACGTAGATCTCCATGGGATCGGGATCGGCGAGGGTCAACAGGCCGGCGCCCGGCGAGACGCTCTCCCCCGGCTCGATATCCCGGGCAACGATGATCCCGTCCATGGGGGCGGTGATGGTTCGCTTGTCCAGGTCGGCCAGGGCGAGATCGAGGGCGGCGACGGCCTCCGCTACCCGGGCTTCGGCTACCCGGAGGACCTCGGGCCGGGGTTGGGCTTCCAGGTCGGCCAGATGCTCCCGGGCCGATCGGGCTTCGGCCGCCGCCCGGTTGAGGAGAGTTTTGGCCTCGTCAAAGGCCGATTGGGAGACCGCCCCCTTCCGCTGGAGGTCCCGGATGCGCTTAAATTCCCGATCCCGCTGCCGCTGATCCGCCAGGGCGGCATCGAGGTCGGCCCCCGCCCCGGCGATCTCCTCGGGATAGGGTTCCAAACGAATCCGGGCCAGGTCCGCTTTGGCCACGGCCAGGGAGGCTTCGGCGGCGGCCGCGGCCTCCACGGCATCGGTCCGCAGGAGCCGGATCAGCGGATCACCCCGGCGGACCCGATCCCCCACATCGACGGTTACGGTCTCCACCACGCCGCCGACTTCAGGGCCGATGTCGCTCCGGCGTTCGGCCCGGAGCCTTCCGGAGGCGATCACCAGCTCGACCACCGTCTGCTTTTGGGGGCGGACGGCGGCGATCTCGGTTGCCGCCAAAAGCCGGAGAAATAACGGCACGGCAGCCAGGATCACCCCGGCGGGGATCAGATATCGCTTCCATTTTTGAGCAACCATGGTAAAGGACTGTACCATCCCGATCCCTTCGGGCGTATCGGACAAAGGATTTGAACCGGCCGGATGACCCCAGACAAGACTGGTGACCCATGGATGTAGCGAGAAAAACGGAAATTATCAACCAAAGATTGGAAACCCATTACGGAATTCCCGGCCGGAAGGCCGCTCACGCCGATCCCCTCCGCAGCCTGGTCTTAACCATTTTGTCTCAGAACACCTCCGACGTCAATGCGGCTCGGGCCTTTGACGCCATGGAGGAGAGGTTTTCGGGATCAGACGGCCGGATCGACTGGGCGAAAGTCGCCGAAGCCCCCGTCGAGGACCTGGCCGCGGCCATCCGGTCAGGAGGGTTGTCCCGCCAGAAAAGCGAGCGAATTCAAAATATTTTAAAGTGGATAAGGGAAACTTACGGCGGCTATCGGCTCGACGCGCTCCGTGAGATGGACGAGCTTTCGGCCATCGAGACCTTCACCCGGCACAAGGGGATCGGGGTGAAGACCATCGCCGTGGTCCTGGCGTTTTCCCGTGGGATGGACGTCTTCCCTGTTGACACCCATGTTCATCGGGTCTGCCGACGGCTGGGACTTGTCAAATCAACGCTTAGCGCAGAAAAGACCTTCTGGGCCATGCGCGAGGTCATCCCCCCCGGCAAATCGTTTTCCCTCCATCTGAACATGATCCGGCTGGGGCGGGAAATCTGCAAGGCGAGAAAGCCGGGGTGTGGGGGGTGTCC
>CAZWGY010000187.1:4442-8613 GCA_964633575.1 uncultured Desulfobacteraceae bacterium | reverse complement strand
TTTTCATCGGAGGTCTTTTCAATTGTTCGGAAATAAATCTTAAATCAATAGGAGGATATCATGAAAAAAACAATCGCCATTTTTGTCGCCGTCTGCCTGACCCTGGCTCTCGCCGCGCCGGCCGCCTGGGCCGGCCCCAAGCAGCGCCATCGCTGGGAGGGGGTCGCCATCGGGGTGGGGGCCGCCATCCTCGGCGGCGCCCTCATCAACGCTCACCGATACCCGCCCACCTGCAACCGTGGCGGGTCGTCGGTGATCATCCACGGATCGACGCGGATCGATCCCCCGCCCCGGTATCCCGTCCGCCGGCATCACCGCCGGGGACACTGGGAAACCCATCGGGTCTGGGTCTCCCCCGTCTATGAACGGGTCTGGAACCCCGGCCATTATGACCGGGGTCACCGTTGGGTCCCGGGCGACTGGATCGAGGTGGTCAAGGAGCCCGGCTATTGGAGAGAAGAGCGGGTCTGGGTCAGCAACCGATGACCGGCCCGAATAATCCCTTACGCGCCCGGGGAGTTTTCCGGGCGCGATCCGCCCCGCCGGCCTTTCCGCTCGTCCTCATCCTCGCCCTCATCCTCGCCCTCATCCTGACCGGGTGCTCCGGCGACACCGATGCCGACGTGATCATCAGGGACTGCGATGGCGGGTGTTATTACGAGGCCACGGTGAGCGGGACCGCTTACTTCCCTTACTACGAGCGGGGCGAGACGGTTTACTACGACGACGCCAACGAGGAAATCCTCGTCGAGCTCCGGGATGAGTTGGGATACATCGTCAGCGACACCGTCACCGGCCCGTCCGGATATTTCCGGTTCGACGATCTCCCGGCCGGCTGGTATTACCTCACCGCGGTCGTCGAGGTCTATGATCCCGACTACGATCTCTGGGACGTTTACGTCGCCGAGCAGTCGGACTTTTACGTGGATGCCGGGGCCTGGGTTTCGGAGCGGAACCTCTTTCTCGAATACAGCTACTCCGGGCGTTGACTTCGGACGGCGCTTCCGGGTATGGTGGCCTTCGGGGCTCGAACCTCCCGAGGATGTCCACCTTTTCACGCGGAGCGCGCCGATGACCGAACACTTCTGGGGCCGGGAAACCCACCCCCCGCTCATCCTGGTGGCGGATGACGATCCGTCCCGCCTCCAGGCCCTCACCGGCATGATCACCCCTCACAACGAGGGGGACTGGCGGATCGCCACGGCCATGAACGGGCGGCGGACCCTGGACAAGCTCCGGGAACTCCGCCCCGACCTCCTGATCGCCGACGGGGCCCTCCCCGGCCTTGATGACCCGGATATTTGGGGAGCGACCCGCCATCTTGCCCAGACCGACGGCTTCTCCATCCTTCTGATCCGGGACGAGCCGCCGAGCCATGACTTCTTCGACCGCTTCGCCGGCCGGGCCGTGGACCTCATCGCCAAGCCGGTCCACAAGCGGGACCTTCTGGCTCGATGCCGGCTCCACCTTTCCCTGAAATACCACAAGACCCGGCTGGCCCACTGTCAGGAACAGCTCGAGGTGGAAATCGGAGACCGGCTTCGCCTGGCCGGGGAAAACGCCGAGCTGACCGCGCAAATCGCCGAACAGACGGAAACCATCCGCCGGATGGCCACCACCGACCCCCTCACCGGGGTTTACAACTACCGGGCCATCATGGACCACCTGGCCAAAAAGATCGCCGAGGCCAAGCGGTACCGCCACAGCCTCACCGTCATTCTCATGGACATCGACCACCTCAAGGCCATCAACGCCGACCACGGCCATCCCGTCGGGGATCATGTCCTTGCCGAGGTTGCCGAGATGATCCGGGTCCAGGTCCGGGAGGTGGACCTGGTTTCCCGGTACAGCGGCCAGGAGTTCCTTATCGTCCTGCCTCACACCCCCATCGAGGGCGGTTACAAGACCGCCATCCGAATCCAGGAAGCGGTGGCCGGCTATCCCTGGTCCCCGCCGGGGCTCGCCGTGACCATCAGCGGCGGGGTAAGCACTCTAAAAGGGGAGATCAGCGAGCCCCGCATCCGGGCCGAAACGCTCCTCTACCGGCTGATCAAGCAGGCCGACGACCTTCTCTACCGGGCCAAGGCATCCGGCCGGAACCGGGTGGAGCGGGATTGACCCGTTACCGGCGCGTCCGTCGGCCATGACCGACTCCCCCGACCGGCTGCCGATCTTCGACCGAGCATCCCCGGCCATCCCCCTGACCTGCGTGGCCGGAGGGGTGATTCTGACCGCCGCGGTCACCTGGACCGCTCGGGAGGCCCTGGGGCCCCTCTGCTGGGTCCTGGCCGCCGTTGCCGGCGTCCTGGCTCTGGCCGGCGTTGTCCTCTATCGCCGGCGGGCGACGGAGATGGACGCGGACCGGCTGGCCGCCGGAGAGCGCCGGCTTCGCCGGGTTGAAACGGACTTGCGGCGACGGGCCCGGACCCTGGACCGGCGTCAGGAAGCCCTCTACACGGAAACTCTCCACCGGATCGACCTCACCGGCGGAACCGCGTCGGAACCGCCCGCCGACCCCATCCGGTCCGACGGGGCGGTCCACGATATCCTCGAACGGCGGACCGAAAGGCTCTTCGAAAAGATCCGGAAGGGCCATTACAATCCCGGCGGCCGGTTCGACGGAGCGAGTCTCACCGCCGACCTGACCGACCTGATCGCCGAGGTGGCCCGGGTCTATAACCCTGATTCCGAATCCCCGCTCCTGGAAACCTCCATCGAAAACCTGCTCCGGGCCATCAACCGGATCTCCCTCAAGCTTCTGGTCCTCCTGGACGGCCTTCCCCTGGACATCAAGTCCTACAACCTCAAGCGGACCCACGAGACCATCCAGGCCGGAGTCCGGGCTTACGGGATCTATCGCCAGGCTCAGCCCTGGCTGCCCTATCTCCGGCCGTTTTATTACATGGGCCGATTCACCCTCGGGGCCACTCCGGCAACCCTCGGGGTCGGCTGGGCGGTGAGCGAGCTGTTGAGCCAGGGGACGAAACGATTGTCGGTCCACCTGAGCCATCGGTACGCCATCGGGCTCCTTCACGATATCGTCTTCGTCATCGGCAACGAGGCGGCCGAGGTTTTCGGCGGAAACTACCGCCACCGGGACCCTCACTGGGTTTACGGGGCAACCCTTGCCGAGCTGATGCCTCACCTCCCCGAAACCCATTCACTCCTCGCCGACGCGCTTAGGGAGACCGCCGACCTGGCCCTCCGGAGCGAATACGACCGGATCGTTTTGCTCCGGTGCCTGGCCGGCGGCAAGCCCCCCGCTCAGGGAGCCAGCCCGGTAACCGACTTCCTGACCGACGCGGCCCGGGCCGAGGTGGCCGGACGCCTTGAGGAATTCTTCCGGCGCCATCCCGAAGCCGCCGAGGCGGCTGAGCGGAAATGGAAGCGGGCCGCCGAAGACCGCCTCCGGATCAAGGTCCGGACCCGGCCGGTTCGAACCGGGCATCCGGAGGGCGACCGGGCCGCCGCCGCGCTTCGATCCCTGGCCGGGTATCTGGCCGGCTTCAAATCGACGCTTCCGTCGGACTCGGCTGCCCTTTTGGCCGACACCGACACGGCCCGGGAGCTCGACCCGACGGTTCGAACGGAGGTCCTGGCCGACATCGAGGCGGCCCCGCCGCCGGCCTTTGACCCGCCCCCCCTCGAACCGGATGATCCGCTGGTCGAAACCCTCCTGGCCGACCTCGCGAACCTCGCCGCCGAAGTCCCTCCCCGGACGGCGCCGGACCGGGAGGCGGTCCGGTCCGCCGCGATCTATTTCCGCCGCAAGGACCCGTCGGCGGTGACCAAACGGATGGACCGCCGGGCCGTGGCCGTCCTCGCCCGGAACCTCGATTCGGATTCCCCGGTTAAAAAGGTCTCGCCCGAGGTGGCCTGGATGCTCCTGGGGGCAATCGATGCCGACGAGACCCCCCGGTTTATCCATCGATCCGTGGCCCTCGACGGGGGCGACGGGGGGGCGATCCACTTTCCGCCCTACTTCGAGCCATGGCTGGTGGGGACCGACCGTCGCCTGATCCTCATCGCCCGAATTACCACCGACCCGGAGATTCCGGCCCGGACCCTCTGGACCGCCGGGCCGGATGATCCCGCCCCTCGGTTCCGGATCCGCCGGGGCCGGGCGGTTTTGACCGGAGGCACCTGGCACTGGGACCGGGCCGCCGAACGA